>NZ_JAAQWS010000016.1:0-155911 GCF_012985645.1 Pseudomonas sp. WS 5410
TAACACCATTTTCGTCATAGACCTTGCCACCTCGGTTATTAATCACCTGCCTGGCCTGCCCACCGAATGCGCCATTAATCTCAAACGTCCCATCGAAGAACAGCTTCCAGCCACTGGTACCAGCGACATAGTTGTTCGATTGGATGTAGTTGCCGATCTTGGCATTGGTGATGGTGCCATCTTGGATAAACGCGGCTTTAATAAACGTCTGGCCGTCCGTTACGGCAAAAGGAATCGTGCCGCCCTGCCCAAGGGCGAACATATCCGCATCAATAATGAACTTGGACTGCAAGCCGCCAGGGCCGTCTTCTAGGCCGAGCCCCACACCAGCATATTTATATTCACCTGTAGCCGAGGTGTACTGCAGGCGCACCGACCATGTAGCAGAAACCTTTCCGTCGACGTCCTGAATAGCTTGGGCGTTCTGTGCGATCGACAGGTTGGCCCCATTGAGATTGGTTTCTACGGTCGTAATCTGCTGGCCAAGCACCCCATCTGCCGCTACCCGAGCGGCCGTTTCCGTTTGTATAGCGGTAGAGTTGCCTCCAACTTGCGCGCCAAGAGTAGTGATTTGCTGAGCCAGGGCAGTGTCGGCAGAGACTCGCGCCGTGGTCTCGGTTGATATCGCGGCGGTGTTGGCATTTACCGAGGCTTCAACCAAGTCAGTGCGCTTGCTTTGAGCGTAATCACCCTCGGCAATCGCAGACCATACGGACCACACGCCCGCGCTGACAGTGTTGTCGCCGGCGTTGGTGGTCGTGTCGCCTGCATAGGTTGGATTGACCTGAGCGTAAACCCCATCAACCTTTTCAGATGTTGCAACCAGCTTGCCATCGACCTCGGCGATATCCAGGGTGTTCTGGTGGACCTCGCCCGCAAGCGCATTGGCCTCTTCGAGAGTTGAACCGATGTCCTTCCACGGGGCTGCCGGAGGAGCGATCCCCACAGCTACCGGCCCTTCTGCCTGATAAATCCGCTGTCCTTGGCGGACCATATCGCCTTTAACGTAGGGTTTCTCAGGGTCGTATGCCAGAGCGTCGGCGAAGTCTTGAACAGCCTGATCGATCCTGGCGTTGACGGATCCGGGGCCACTACCGTCGATCAAGTCGATTCGGTCGTTGAGCTCTTTGCTGATAGCGCTCTCGTCAACTTTCCCTTTGATCTGCTCAAGAATCGGCCCAGCATCAGAGCTGGCCTGGCCCATCACGCCATTACCGATCGGATAGAAAGGCCCCACGTTGCCAGTGCGATCCACCAGGCGCGCCCAGAAGAACAGGGTTGCACCAGCCAGCAGCGATTGCATGCGGTAGTCAGCCTGCGGGTAAGCCAGGTCGGCCAGCTTGGTCGACGCCCCCAAGTCGTTCGCAGGGCCATACCAGACCTCGGTACGCTGGGTGTCTTCTGCACCTGGTAGGAAACCCCACTTGATGCCGATCCCGAACAGTTCGCTAGTGGTGGTCAGAAACGCCACCGCCGGCGGCAGACCGACCTTCCCCTCCAGGTTGGTCAGGTTTGAGCTCTTCCAAATCGAAGAGATCTCGAAGGCGCTCACTGAACGCACCCGGGCCAGATAGGCGCCCGAGTAGATGCCAGTAACGTCCACGCTCGTCGAGCCAGTGCGCTGCAGCTTGATCCAGTTGCCGCTGTCCTTGCGCCACTCCACGTCATAAGCGACCGCACCAGGTACGGATGGCCAGGAGATGTTCATGGTGCTGATTGCCAGGCCTTGGTCGATCGCGAGGTTCGACGTGATGTCGACGCTCGCAGGTGCCGGCACCACTGTGATCGGCACAACACTGATTGGGCGTTCTTCAAGGCGTGCGCCAGTGTCGATACTTGGAAACTTGCTCGGCTCGTACTGCAGTGCACTGATGTCGTAGTCGCCCTCCGGGGTCCGGGCGGTCCTCATAACCCTATACAGAGGAATAGCCAGATCATCGGCGTCGATTGCCCACTGAAGCTGCGCGGCCGGCGCCTCGCTGTAGGCAACAGTCACAGTTACGTTGCGGCCGCTCACGCTTTCCACTGTGCGCCCTTCCGCCCGCCCGCCGGGAAGGTTAATCACCAGCCGGTCACCGGCCTTGGCCAGGGTATCGCGGTCCAAGGTGACGACCTTCCCCGCCGCGGCTGCAATGCGCCCGCCTATCTCCCGGCCCGCCAACAGCGAGTCGGCCACGGGGATAATGAACCCAGGCAGCGGAATACGGCCTTCCATGCCGGTCCTGAAGCTGATGGTGCGGTCCTGGTTGTTGCTCAGCACCAGCCACTTAGCGCGGCGCTGGGCCTCAGATGCCCGAGTGCAGCCGATGGCACTGATCTCCGTCGGCTTGTCGCCCAGGCGGCGCTGCAGCGGCAAGTCGGAATAGACCGTGACATCGGTGTCGTAGTTGTTCAGCGGGTTGTCGTAGCTGACAAGGCAGCGCGTAAAGCGAGTCTTCGCCGATGCGCTGCCATAGGAGATCTTGCCGTCGATGACATTCGACCGGGTGAAGACGTAGTCCATGTCCTGTGCCCGAGGCATGTCAGCCTGCATCACCAGTTGGCCCTGAGCCCAGTACGTCATGCCGCGATAGATGCCGGCAATGTCCCGCAGCAATGACCATGCATCGGCCTTTCCCTGCAGGTTCATGTCACACAAGAAGCGCGGCTCAACGCCGCCGGCACCATCGGACACCAACTGATCGCAATATTGTGAGATGCGGTATAGCTCCCACTTGTCCACCATCCACGGCTTGATTCGGCGACCCAGTCCGAAACGATCCTGGGTGCAGATGCCGTAGGTGACCCAAGCCGGGTTATTGGTCCACGCCTCTTTCATTGTGCCATCCCAGGCACCGGTATATGTCCGCGCCACCGGGTCATAGTTGCTCGGAACCTGCCAACGGCGCGCTTTGCATTTCACGGTGACGGCCGGGATGTTGGTGAACTGCTCGGCGTCGAACTCGACGAACAATAGCGCGGTGTTCGGGTAGCGCAGCTTTGCGTCGATCACCTGGGTGTAGCCGGCGATGAACAGGCTGTCGGCAACTTTGTCAGTGCTCTGCGAGTTGGGGGTGATTCGGCGAACACGGATCAGCCAGCCGCTGGCAGCCGGCGGCAGGTCGACGCGTAATGAGCGCTCGTAGCGCGTGGTCGTCTTACCGTCCATGGCACCTAACAGAACCTGCTGGTAGGCGCCGCCATCAGTTGCCACGTCGACCGCATACTCGACGCGATAGCCGTTGATGTTGTTTGCGCCATCCTGGCTCGCCAGTCGCGGTGTGGCCAGGCGAATACGCGCCGCAGAGAGCTGAAGGTTAGTAAACGACTGCACCCACGGCGTGCCACTGCGCAGCTCGATATTCAGGGAGGTCTCGTTGTCGACTGACGGAATACCTGGGATGTAAGTCTGCTCAACCGAGCCTGGTCGCCAGTCCCACTTCACATTGCTGAAGTTATAGTTTCCGCTGGCGTCCTGGATCGGGGTGTTATCGAGAAAAATGTCGCGTGCGGTGGGCACACCATCGAACTCACCCTCGCCCACTGCGATGAGGATCTTGGCCACGTTGGTGGAGCGCAGGCTATCGGGTGCCTCTACCGGCGCCTTTGGCTTGCTCTCCCCACCTTTGGCACCGTGAATATCCAGATTCTGTGCTGCGCCCATGCTTTCCTCCAGGCAATAAAAAACCGCCTCTTGGGCGGCTTGCTCGACGTGTCGAGGTTATGTCTTGTCTTCGGCGTAGATAGAGGCCGAAATGATTGCACCGCCCCACCGGCGCTCACCGATGCAGATGGGGACGGGGTTGCCACTGGCCGTGGTGTTTTTCGCGCTGCCGAATGCGTAGCTGGGCATGTTTTCAGGCGCTGCGCTCTGCTTTAGGCCTGATGCCTGCGGGCTGAGCATCTGAATCACCCCCCCGGCGAGCAACGCGATACCGGCGGGCGCCGTCGGCGCGCCGAAGTAGCTGGCCGCAATCAGCACGACGCCCAGCACAATCTGCAAAATGCCGCCCCGCTTGCGACCTTCTACGACTGGGACAATCCTTATCTCCCTGGCCCCGCCCATGCCGAACTCGTCGGGCCCGACGTTTTTACGGTTGCGGAAGATGGCGAAGCGAAGACCCAGGCGGTCAAGGCGGCGAATCTCGGCCTCGAATCCGTCAATGGTGGCCTTAAGCGCCCGGAAAACTTCCCACGTATCTCCTGGGCCAACCTGGCGCCGGTGCAGCCTGCCGAACTTCTGAGCCAGCGAGCCGGACAGTTTGATGGTGGTCATTGGCGAATAAACGATGGCGCTCATCGTGCCTCCTTGTGTCGAAGAATTAAGCGTGTGCGCTGAAGCCATGGCCCGCCGTAGACAATCACCTCTGATGGCCGGCCATAGAGGTGGTGCAGGACGAAGGGCCCAGGGCCGAGCACGCCTGAATCTTCGCCTGGCAGCGATGGGTCAGTGCCCAGATAGATACCTGCATGGTTTGGGTGCGCCGTGCGGCCTACCTCCATCACAAGCATGTCGCCGCGCTGCGGGGTGTCCACTTGCTCGAAGCCGGCGGCGGCGTAGTTCGCCTCGTACAAGCTGGCGCTGTCCGCGCTCTCCCACCAGCCATCAGCCCGCTTGAAGGTCTCGAACTTAAGGCCCCACTCGCGCTGGTACCACTCTTCGCATACAGCCCAACAGTCCCACACACCATGAACAAATGGTCGCTTGAGCAGCGGCACGGCGCCAGAGGGCGTGATCGTCCTGAGGTCTCCTTCAGGCCAAGACAGAATGTGCCAGGGCAACGCCGTGGCCTCGCACATCGCCAAGTCACGCGATGATGGTCGGCTGGTGGCGTCCGGGTGTGAATGCACGATGCCAATAACCTGACCAAGGTCTTCCGCCGCGGCGTAATCCTCTGGGTCAAGCCGGAACTCTTCGTTCGGCTCCGTGGCGATATTCCGGCACGGAAAGTACTTCTGAGCCCGACCCACGACCAGCACCAGCCCGCAGCATTCTTTCGGGTACTCGGCGGCCGCATGCGCCTGGATGGCCGCAATTATGTGTTTGCGCATTCGTCAACTCCGGGCGATAAGTGAGACAGCAGGGAATCCACCGAAGGACGCGGGATTGCCTACGCCAAAGCGCGGGTCGCACCCTTTGCCTAGCGTGCCGTCGCACTCGTCGAGTTCGGGGTCATCCGTGACAACACCGTCTTTGGTGACGTAGGGGCCGGTGTAGCCACAGTTGGGGCCTCTGTAACCCCCCGTTAGGCACCAGTGACATAATGTCGTCATCTGGCGACCGATCGTCTCGCCGCCGACATCGCCCGGGCTGGCCAAGTCCCAACTGACCGACTCGCCGTCCTCGTTGGTTTTCTGGTCGACATACCAGACCTCGATCGATTCCTGGGTGGGATCCGCCGTGGGGTTGCCGCCTTCGAAGTTCACGGCGTCGAGAAACTCGGCCAGCGTATTGCGAATGGTCAGCTTGAACTCGAGCAAATCCTCGAAGGCCAAGCAGAGCGCGGTGATCCGCCCATTGACGTTGCCGACCGACAGCTTCGGCCGTACCGCGGTGCCGTCACCATTCGCCTCGCTGCCCTCGTACTGCATGGGCCAGGCGCCGTACTCTTCACCCTTCCACCAGATCGATTTGGCCGGTAACTGGTCGGCGTCGACGCCGGCGGCGATCAGTTCGGCAGGCGTGTGCGGTATCGCATGGCCGTGGAAGCGCAGGACATCGGCGCCATAATCGCTGCCGTCCAGCTCAAACAGCATGACTTCGTTGCCAGGCTCAAGAGTCTGGATAGCATTGATCAGCGACATGGATTGACCTTTACGGGTGGAAAGCGCGCTCGAACGTCGCCGTCACTTTGAATACGCCCCCGCCCATTGGCGTAGGGGTTGGGTTCTTGCAGGTGAAAAGGCCAAGCTGGCCCAGTGGAGTGGTCCAGAGGAAGGCCTTGGCGCCTTTGTGACGATCGAAGAAGGCCATCATGGCCAGAGCCGTGGCGGTGTTGCAGGTGTGGGTGATTGGGTACGTATCTTCTTTATTGTTCGGACCGTCGCCGACAACTTGCTTATAGCCCCCGCCAAATCGCGATTCCCTGATCCTATATTCAAATGTCGGCACCTCCCCGTGCTGGGTGGGCCAGGTGAACGTTTCAATCGCCATGGTTACCTCCCGTTGATGACTCGCCAGATTGAGCCGCCAGGCTGAAGGCCCTTGGCAATTGCGGTTTCCGCCTCGGTCTTCGCTGCCTGCTGAATGCCCTTGCCCAGTTGAGTGGTGTCTTCCTGCCTTGCGTTGCCGCCGTCGCCGGTCGTTTGCACGGAAACCGATACGGGGAAGTTGTAGGTGTTGCCACCGCCTCCCCCGCCACCACCGCCGCCCAGCGCACGGACACCAAGTTCGCCGCCGGCCGTCCTGGTCAGCGGCATGATTGCCTCCGGCCCGGCCTCGGCGAAGATGCCCGCGCCCTTTGCGAAGGCGAACATCTGCGGCTTGTCATGCACCTGGTTGCTGAAGCTGGAAAGGCTCGGCGAGTCGTACACACCGCCCTTGGCGTTGGCGGTAATAGCGCCGCCCATGTCGGCACCGAAGCTGGTCGCGCCTGCCCCAGCGCCGCCGCCAAACCAGGCCCCTATTGCGCTGCCGGCAATACTGGACAGCAGGCCAGACGCTGCTTGCCGAGTGGCGATACGGGCCATGTCGGCGATGATCGACTTGGTGAAGTCCGAGAACGAAAGTTTGCCGGTGATAGCAAAATTCGCGACCGCGTCTTCCATGCCGGAAAAGGCATTGGTAAACAGGCTCTTGGTCTGTCCCGCCACATCGTTGGCAGACTGCAGGTAGTTCTGGAAAGCCGAAGAGGCTCCGCTACGCCAGTCACCCTGCGCCTCCGACATCTTGTCGTAGTTGTCGACCACGGTGTCGCGGTACTTCCTTTCCGCATCTTCAAGGCTTGCCAGGTCGCGCATGTAGTCTTCCTGGCTGTACTTGTCAGGCGCTGTCTTACGGCGATCCAGCAGCTTGGCACGCTCGTCGTTGGACTTGTCCGTGGTTGCGTCGAGGCTCGCTTGCAGTGCTGCTTGCCGGTCGCCTAGGCCCAGCCCGTTTGCTGCACGGGAGCCGGCCGCTTCCAGCGCGGCGCGCTGTCGCTCCAGCTGATTGACGTAGGCCTCCGAGGCGGCCGTCAGTTGCTCCAGGCGGCCCTTCTCGTTGGTAGCGATGACCGTCAGCTGACTATCGGCATCCTTTTGAGCCTTGACCACCCCCTGACGTGCATCGGCAATCTTCTGGTCAAGCTGGATGCTCTGCGCCGCCGTTGTGCCTTTCTTGGCCTTGGCCGCTTCCAGGGCATCGATCTCAGCCTGGTACGCGGCCGTCACATCGTCCTTTTCCTGATTGATCAGGGCCGATCGCTGCTTTGCGTAGTCCGACAGCGACACCACGCCGGCCTTCTGCTGGGCCTCCAGTTCCTTTTGGGCGTTTCGGTAGTCCGTGACGATGTCGGACAGGTTGTTTTTAGCGTTATTGAAACCGGTCAGATCGACTTGAGCTGAGCCGGCCTTCGGGCCTTTGTTTTTATCGTTAAGCCCTTTAACCAAGGTATCGTAAGCACCCCCTGAGAACTTTTTACCGTCAAAATCGACACCCTCCAGAAGCTTAGACTTTTGGCCGGTCCTCTCAGCATTCTCGTAAAGCGTTCTGAATTTATCGTTGAGCTTGTCCAGCCCTGCTGTGCGCTTATTTAGAGGGTTAATCTCATCGAGCTGCGCATCCAATTCTTTTTGGATCTTAATAGCTTTCTGGTTTGCGTCGGTGTTCTCGCCAGTGATGATTGCCAGATTGGCGTTGGCTGCTTGCCTGGCTTTGAGGTTCGCGAGCTTCTTCTCCAGCGCCTCAGTAGAGTCGTCATGCTCGCCGGTACCCAAGCCTAGCGCAGTATTGAGCGAGCTCAGCCCGCTGGAGACTGCGCCGGCGAATCCGCCACCCTTGCGGGTATCCAGCACGCGCTGGGTAATCTCGATCTGCTTTGCGAGGTCTGGGAAAGCTTCCGACCTAATATATGAGTAAGCGCGTTTCGTAGCTTCCCCGACGTCGTCCCAGTCTCGCTCAATATCGGATAGAGACCCGCGATAGGCCTTGAGTCGCTCTAACGCCGCCTCATTCAAATTGCCACTCAGGACATCAAGCGCGCGCTGATGATCGCCCTGGTCATCAATCCCCTTGATCACCTGGTACTGCTCGAGGGTCAGCAGCCCATACTGGCTGCTGATTTTGCCCGCAGCCTCCGTAGCTGTATCCCCAGCAGTGGCGAATGACTTTGCGAGCTCTCCGGCACCCTGCCCCGTGATCTCGCTGATCGCTGTCGCAGCCTCAGCCAGATTGCGCATCTGCGTGCCGCTTGTGGCGGCCCCCGACGCAAGCGACACAACCGCTTCGCGCGCGCCAGATAGATTTCCAGTGATGCGCCCGGCACCTTCGGCCATATCCTTCAGGCTGGCGATTGTCTGACCGGCGCCGTTGGTGCCGCCATTGATAGCAGCATTGAACTCGCGAGCCTGCTTCATTGCATCGAAATAGGCGTATCCAAGCGACCCAAGAACGGTCACCAGTAGGCCGGCTGGAATTATCATCCCCGCCAGACTTCGAGCTGATTCGCCGGCACCCGCACCCAATTGCGCAATGGCCCGCGCACCACTCCCCAGATCGCCCGATTGCAGGGCGTTGGCGAGCTGCATCACGTTCTCTTGTGCCTGGCGAGTGCCAAGCTTCAACTTGTCGAACGCGGTTTCCGTAGCTGTCAGCCCTGCACGATCCTTGCCGATTTTTGCCAAAGCTTCGTTGTAGCGGTTGGCGTCAGTCTCGCCTAGCTTATGAAGCTCGTTGAGTGCTCGCTCACGCTCTTCAAGCTTCGCCAGCTTGGAGGTTAAGGGGTCGATTCCATTCACGGTGCGCTTCAGCGCTTCGATCCGTCGGCCCTCAACCTCTATCAGGCGCTGCTTCTGCGCCAGTTCTTTGGCTTCAGCCTTTTCAAGCCTGTCGTGGGCCTTCCCCAACTGATCCTGATACTTGACCTGGTCCTCTATCGTTACCAGTCCACCTTTCTTGGCACGCTCGAGCAATCCCTCAGCCTGGATCAGCGACTCCATGCTGGTGATATTGCCGCTCATCGCCTTGTCTAGCTGGCTGATGACATTGATCTCAGCTACCGCACTGTCGGCGGCTTTGCGACTTGCACCGGACCTGCGATCTATCGCGGCAGTAGACTTGTCGACGCCCTGTGCCACCTCACTTTCAGCTTGAGTGATCTTCTTTCCGGTGCTGGCCAGGCCATCGCCGGCTTTTCCCAGATCGACAATCGCCTTCTCCGCGCCTTCTGCCGAGTCGACCAACTTGTCCAAGTCGCCGGCAGCGTTCACCGCCTCCGATGAGTTTACGGCAATGCCCAAGGACGTGAAGTTGGTAGCCATGCTTTCTCCAGGCGTAAAAAAACCCGCTCTAGGCGGGCTTATGGAAATATATTTAGTGCTGGCTAAAGTAGCCGAAAACCGCAACAGCTATTCCTAGCAACAAAACTAGAATCGTTCGGTGGCTTCTCATGGGGCCGTACACAGCCTCGTGCGCAGAGCTTGCTTCAGCGTCAGTAATTGGCGTGATACCACTTCCGCAGTGCTTGCACTTAGACGCCTGCATTTTTACAAGTTCTGAGCAGCTAGGGCAGGCTCTCTCGCCGCTAGAGTTGACGAGAAGACCTTCTTTAATAGTTGAAGTTTTTTGTGGGTTTGGTTTGATTATTAGGTAAATGACCAGTCCGAGAACAGGAAAGAAAATCCCCACCAAAAAGCCTTCGAACGCAGATCTGTTCTTCGCGTTCGCCGCCACGGCTGTGAGTCCGGCAACAATAAGCCAGCCCAAAACGACCACCTGTGACATATCAACTTCTCCTTAAATACTTAGAAGCTGCTCGGCTGTACGGCTATCGACCCACCACCAGCAGGAATAAAAACCCTGAATTTCTTTTGCTGGCCCTGCTTCAAAACTACTGACGTTTCCATTCGTTCGGGGTTAGCTGCGCAAAGCGCTGAACCGTCCAGCGCGGCACCTAGCAACCACTCGCCTGAAGGCACCTGGAAGACAGCCTTCTCGCCAGTGTCCAGCTTCGCCACGGGTGCACCATTTAGGAAAATCGTTGCAAAACATCCGCCACCTTGAAACCCAGTGTCTCTCGTCACAATCAGCGAGCTGCCACCAGGTACTGGCTTCTGGTAACCGCTCACCCTTTCAGATGGTGCTGAACGCGCCTTGTCAGAAGGTACTGGCGATGTAGCACAACCAGCCAGCAACGTTAACGCCAGAGCACCTACGAATAATTTCATGTCGTTCCCTCGTTGAGTTATCGCGGAACTTTATCATCAACGAGTGAGCAACACGAAAGCCCCGCATGGGGGGCTCATCCCTAGGCTGCTAGTCTTCTATAGCAGTACACCGACGCTTTACCCGCCCCTGGCGCTCTCCCTCTGTTCCGCCATCACCTCCAGGGCTTCAGCCTCCATCCGCCGGAAGTCGCTGAAAATGGTTTGTCGCTGGCTGATTGGTACGCCACACATCCGAATCACACCGGAGAGAACGCTGTAGTCCATGCCTGTCGCGCCGCACGCGCCTGTGCGCCATTGGGTGCTCATGGCCTCGAAGACCTTGAAGGCGTCCCAGTTGTCCGGCCAGATGCCGACTTCCTTGTCGGGGATGTCTTGGCGGGACAAGCCGAAGGCCATCAGGTCTGCATCTGAGGGCCCTGGCTCATAAAGAGCGCGGGAGGCGCTTAGGAGTTTCCCAGGCGGGCTTCACTGAAGGCTTCTGCGTAGGCATTCAGAACAGCCTTTGGTGCCGAGTTAATCGAGTTGACGAGGATGCGCACGTTTTCAGGCGTGAATTCCTCCTCAATATCCCAGCCCACCACCACATCCAATAGCTGGTCGGCTTGCAGGGCGATCTGGGCGGCAGTGAAAGCTTTTAGGTCCATGTCCCCGACCTGCTTGCTCAGCTCGTCGTGCCGCTCGTTCCAGCCGGTATACAGCTCGGCCAGCGCGGTTCGGTCCAGGTACTTGAATTCGAACTCGACCTTTTCGGCGTTGTAGCCCGCGCGCTGGATCATCACCGGAGCCTTGAAGGTCGGCTTCTGGATCAATTTGAACTTGGCCATGGGTTACACCGTGGCCGCGTAGCGGGTTGGGCGGCCGGTCAGCGCAAGGCTGATAACACGGGTCATCAGGTTGTTGCGGGACATGGCAGGGGTCGACGTGATCGACACGTAACCGTTGTAGATAATGCTGCTACCGCCCGGCAGGTTCAGGCGAAGCAAGCGAGCCTGCTTATCATCGTCCGCCGCCTCACAGACGGCCACATATGGCTTGGACGGATCATCAGCCACGGTGAAGGTCAACGTGATGGGGTTCTTGGTAGTCGGCATCTGGCGATCGTCATCGTCAGCCAGAAAGCCAAAGGTCAGGAACTGCTGATCACCACCACTGGAGTTCATCTCCGTGATCTGAGAGATCTCGGTGAAGGCTGTTACCTCGCGGACAGAACCGATGCCGGAGCCGGCCGGGTATTGCTGAACGCTGGTGGTGTTCACACCTTCCAGGGCAAACGTGCCACTGGCGATCTCCCCAACTCGTACACCGCGACCGTCGAGGCGCGTCCAGCCAGAATTGACGGCAATGATGTCGCCCTCGGCCAGGCCATGCGCCGCAGCTGTCGCGACGGCTGGATTGGCGTTCGTCAGGGCGGTGAATGGGATCGCCGTGCCGTAGATAGACGCGATCTCAAGGGTGGCGCCGTTGGGCATTTGGATGCCGGCCATGGGTGTTTCCTCTTATCAGAAATGACAAAACCCGCTCAATGGCGGGTTCTTGGTTTGCCCAATGGGCGGAATCAGGCGGTGTCGGCTCGGTACTCGAACGACACCGGCACGGTGTATGTCGGCGGGTCTGTGATGCCTGGGCCAAGGTCGACAGGCGACATGGTTACCACCGTAACGCCGGCCTTGGTGTCTCGCGCATATAGCGGGAATAGTGCAGTCAGCTCAGCCACAAGTGGTCTCGTCTTTGTTTTGCCGGTATTGGCCGGAGCCACAATGCTGACCTGGTAGACGCCGATGAATGCGCGGTGGTCTCCGGCAAGCGTGCTGCTGGCTGTATCGCCTGGGAGCATGAACCCCCGTAGATAAGTCTCGCCGTCTGCCCGCTCATACTGGATGTTCTCGAACACAACCTTGATCGGCTCCGCCCGGGCCTTGCTCCAGGCAATCAGCTTGGCCTCGTAAATGGACGCAATGATGGCGTGGCTCATACCTGGTTGTTCCTTGTGGCTTCGTCGACGATCTGCTGGAAGCGGGCCAGAGTGATTCGGACCATGCCGCCGGGTGCCTGGGTCGAATGCCCATACTCCAGCGGGATGCCGTACGGAAGATTGTTCACGATGTAGGCCGTCTCACCAGCGGTCAGCGCCTGGACCTGTAATCGCAGCTTAGCCAGCGTCACACCGCCAACAGGATCGACCTGGTCAAGGGTGCCTTCCGCCGGCGCGCCAATGGAAAACTGCCAGTTCCCGCGGAACCGCCCACCGACGTAGTCCCTGCCGGCGACCAAGCCGTTCACATTGAAGTTCTGGTCGCGCTCGGTCTTTGTCAGGGGTTTGGCATATTTCACGCCGCGCCGCAGCTTGCCGGCCTTCGTGAAATTCGACTCGTTGAGGTTGATGATCGTATTGCGGACCGCGACCTTGAAGTCGTAGTCATCGGCGGCCCGCTTGTTCGCCTGTCGGTGAACGACGTTCGCAGCCCAAATCTCTGGATTGCCCACCGGCGACATGCGAATAACGCTGCTGCCGATCTCGATCACGATCTCGCGGATGGTCGCGTCGATACCTGCCTGGGCGCGCTCTGCGAAGTCCCGGATATTCTCGGCAAAGCTGCCGTTCATGCTCGCGTACTTGTTCGTCACGATCGTACCTGCAGTTCATACAGGATCGGAGTGCCGGCGGGGTTGACCTCTTTCAGCGGAGGGACAATTGACCAGATGCGGCCTTGGGCGATCACCTTGTCGAGCAGGCCGGGCACCCAGGCCAAGCCCTTCGCGGCGATCTTGAGCTTCTTGTCGCCCTGCCGGATGAGGCTGTTGTTTTGAAATTCGAGGCCGGTGAAGTCAAGGAGGATGCCCTGGGCGATCTGCTCGACGGTTGCTCCTGGTACTTCGCCGCCCTGCTCTGGGTCGTACTCTCCCTGCTCTGTCTTGCTGATGGTCACGGGTTGGCCGAACTCTGTGATCATCTCCAGAGCCATCACGGCCATTTCGTCGTAGAAGGTGGCCATGGTGGTCTCCGTTGTGGCTATGCGCGAACGGCGAACAGCCCGCGCTTTTGTAGGTAATCAGCAAACTGCGTAGCGCTGGGCCGATCCGGCGCCGCTGGCAGTAGCCGGTTGCTGGTGCTGGGGATCGCCGCGTACTGCCGGGTCACCGCCCCTTCAACACGATCAAGCAGAACCGCACCCTTGCGCTTCTCCACCGGGTCGATATCGTCCTGATGGATTTCGGCGGCCAGGGCCATCTGCCCGTACTGGATGCGCGCTGGCAGGTAGTTGTTCGGCTTGATCTCTTGATCCAGCAGCACCTCCCGCCGCGGCCAGGCCAGGCCCTGCTCGCTGCTGGTCTTGCGGCCTTTCCAGGTCATGCCATCCATAGCCAAGGCGGCCCGGCGCAGCAACGCTTCCTGCGCTGGAGCACCCTCAGGAATGACCGTGCCGAACTTCACGGCATACATGGCCAGGTCCTCGGCGCTCGCGTAGCTTTCCGCGTCAGGCTTGCCGGTGCCGTCCTCGATGATAAGTGTCATGCGTCAACTCGCTGGAATGGTTTGAAGATTGGCCGCCGGGCCACCGGCAGCCAGCAGTATCAGGCCTTAGGCAGATCAGCGACGAGCTTTTCCAAGGATTCTTTCGAAGCGTTGGCCCGGTACGGAACCTTGGCCTCATCGAGCTTTGCTTTCAGCGCGGCGATTTCATCGGCCTCACCAGTCGGCGGCGTGATGGCGGCTCTCTTCAGAGCTTCAACCTCATCGCGAAGCCCGTCGACTGTCTGTAGCAGACTGTCACGCTCGGCAGTCAGCTCGCCAACTGAGGCATGGATGGGGCCCAGCACTTCAAACAAGCGCAACGCCAGCTCGCCGAACTCTGGACGATGGATTTCACCAGCCTCCAGGCCATCGACCAGCAGAACCATTGCGTCACTCTCGTCTTGCAGATCGGCAAGCAGCTTGGACAGTTCGCCCGATGCGATCGCCTGCGTGCCGACAACAACAGGCGCCGGCAACTCGACCACCTCAACGTCGACACCCGCGTCTTCGTAGGCCGTGACGATTTCAGGATAGTCACCTACCACGGTCACTGTCGTTGCATCACGCTCAATGCTGCGGAATAGACCCGGGACGCGGTAACGCTTGCCAGGCTCAAAGCCGTCAAGCTGGTTTGTATAAACGAGTTTCATCGGAATCTCCGTAGCGGCCATCGCTGGCCGCTTCCTGGGGTGGTTATCAGCCGCCGACTGGTGGCGTGGTGGTGAGATTGATCATCACGCCTGCGGTGACCTTGTTGCTGTCGGAGTGCTTGACCCAGTTCGCAGCAGAGCCAACGGCCGCCAGTGCTGGGTTGGTGCCACCGGTGGACTCCTTCCAGCTATAGCCCAGCACGTCGATGTTGACGGTACCTTCGGCGCGGTAGCCGATAGCCAGGTTCTCCTCGTCGTTGACGTCGTACGAGCGGAAGCCGGGGGCCTGAGACTCGGTGATGACCACGGCGTTCGGCAGCAAGCCGAAGATGGCATCCACTGGAGCCTTGTCGGTCACCAGTACTGGCTTGCCCAGGGTGCCAGGCAGGCCGCCGTAGATCACGACGCCGGCTTCTTCGTAGACCTTGTTCGCAATCGCTTCATCAACGATGTCGAAGTAGGCAGACGAGTGCATGACCCACAGCGCGATCCGGCCGAACTTGTCACCGAATTTACGCATGCCACGGGTCAGGGTCTTCTTGCCGTCGGTTTCGATGTTGGCCGACACCACCATGGCAGCGTTCGAGCCGATGGCGGCCTTAAGTGCGCCGGTGGCGTATTCGATGAAGCCTTCGATGGTAGCATCGGCAACATCGGCGCCGATGATTTGGGAGAACTCTTCCACTGCCCGGCCGCGGCGCTTAAACGCCTCTTCGGTGGTCTGGTACGGGCCGTATTTCCATGGTGCCTTGACACCTACAGCCTCGCCAGCGCCGATTTTCTTGGCGGTGACCTTGCCGTCGGAGTTGACATCGCGGTGCTCCAGACCGCCGCCGAGTTTGTAAAAGGCACGCTTGCGGAAGTCGCCCTGGATCAGCTCGTTGTCGAGAACGATCGCGCCGTTGGACGATGCGTTGAACACATCCAGGTTGTCCTGGACTCGCTCCAGGTATGCGGTCTGCGCCTCATCGTTGTAGATGATCAGGTCGCTGTTAACGGTTGTAGCCATGGGTAAATCCCCTTACTTGGGCAATTGCAGATATGCGGTTTGGCCGTGCTTGCGCTGGAAGTCGCGCTTCTGCTCGGAGGTCATTTCGGAGCGCTTGAATGCAGCCTTGCCGCCACCCCCGCCCGGGGCAAATGTCCCTGAAGCCCTTGGCCACAGGTGAGGTGCGCTTTCACGCAGAGATTCCGCCCATTCGAGCGGAGTCAGAGGGGTCTTGCCGTCTTTACCGAGGATGACCTGGCCGGATTCATCAACGGCGACCGCATCGCCATCTTCGTTAAGGGTGAAGACGCCTTTGGCGCGCAGGATGATGTCGTCGGTTGCTTCAGGTAGAGCGCCGGCTTTCAGTGCTGCGCCGCGTACCGAGTCGCCCAGGACTTTGCCCTGGAACTTGGCGGCGAAGGATTCGGCCTTCTCGGCGCGCTCGCTGATGGCCTTCAACTGCTTGTCGTAGTCACCGCGCAGGCGCTCTGTGCGGCGGTTGAAGACCTCGTCCACCTTACCCTCGGTCAGCAGCTTGGTTTCTTCATCCTGGCCGGCACGACTGAGCAGGCCTTTGACTGCGTCGATGTCGATACCTTCAAACTGGGTTTCGAACTGGGTCAGCTTGCCGGAGGTTTCCTTCAGCTTGCCCAGCAGTTCCGAGTTCTTGGTTTTCAAACCGGAAACAGATGCTTCAACGGCAGTCGCGATAGCGGCCTTGATTGCCGGGTTTTCCAGGTCGATTTCGTTTTCTTCTGCCACGTTGATGCACCCCTTGGGTTTGGTCGCCCGCTTTGCAGGCATAAAAAAACCCGGCTCATGGCCGGGCTTTATATGGAATTTAGCGTCTGGGTATTCGCTCTGACTCAGGAACACTTTGATTGATACGCTTCAACATCGGCATCAACGCTCCATGAAGGCCTGTCTTGGTAGCTTTTCGAGCAGCGAGCTGCGCTTGAATCAGGTGACCTGGTCCGTTGTAGATTTCCTAGAACGTGCCGTCTCTATTCATTCGAATGCCCAAGTAATAGTCCGGCACATGATGCACGGGGAATGTGAGGCTGGTTCCGAATGTTGTTTTGATCTGCACGTTACGGCCATCATCCGTTACCGCATCATGATGTCTGGTGAGGCCTTCATTGAGGGTCAAGCCATAAGCGAGGCTCGCAACCACCTCTCCAATATCGCCGACCAGGCGGCCATCCGGCGTGAATGGTTTTCCGGGGTAGGCTTTCTGGAGCATAGAAACGGCCTCGAAGAGCCCTTTCAGTGCCTGCTCTATTTGTCCCTGAATCGCTTGCTCCATGATGGCTCCTTGATAAGAGCGATCATCCTATATCAGATCCCTGCTAGCTCGAAGGCCAGGGGCTCCAGCCCTTTCATCTGCGCCAGCGTCAGCGGTGCGAAGTTGCGATCAAGCTGCAGCTCGGCGAAGCGCTCTACGGTCAGCCCGCCCTCCCGGAACAGCTTGGCCCGGACTGGGCCGATAGCAACGTCCTGGAACGAAGCTGGCTGCTGCTGGAGCCAGTGGTAGTAATCCAGGCTTGCACTGACCTGCTGGCCGCCATTGGCACCCACCGAAGCGCGGGTAGCTCCCTTGGCGAACATCTCGCTAAGTTTGGTTAGCAGAACGAACGTCGTACGGCAATTCGGGTGAAACGGCGGCCGTGGGCCTGAATCGACTGGAAACCGGCGTTTGTCCATCGAGCGACATAGCTGGCTGGTCTTGCTGTCCAGCGTGGCCACCATCTGGATCTCTTCGACGATATCCGTGTTGGCCTTGGCCACCTCCATCCTTGCCTGGGATGACACATGCTGAATGGCGGTGTGCACGACGGTGCTGGCATTGCGGTTGGTGGTGGCAAGAATACCGTCCTTGTAGCCTGCCGCCTTGGTGCCGCGAATGTTGCGGATGATCTGGAAGTTCGTCTGCCCTTCGAAGAAGCCTTGCCGGATCGTGCCTGTTACGCGCTCACGTTCGGCGCCAGTCCACCCCTTGATGAAGGCCTTCAGCAGCTTCCCGCTACCGGTACCGCGCACGCTGAGCGGGTTCGTCAGCACTGCGGTGCGGATTGCAGCGGCCGTCGGGGCCACGACTTCGAGCGACACGCCAACCGGCGCTGATCGGGCCAAGCTCGTCGCCTCGAACTGCGCTTCGTAGTTGGCGATGTCCACCAGGTCGAGGTTCAGTTGCGCGCTGAAACGGTCGAAGATGCCCAGTAGCAGACTGTCGACCTCTTTCAGCAGCGCTTCCAGGCGCTTGACGTTGTACTCGGTCAGGTCCGACTGGGTCAGCCGATCACGGATAGACCGGTCAATCTCCTTGAGGAAGGGAGCGAACTTGCCCACCTCGCCCGCCTTGAGCTTTTCGAGGAACACTGCGTGCCGGATGGTCGCATCAAGTATCGCTTGGTTCACCACCATCTACTTTGTCCTCGTCGTCCAGGCCCAGGCCGTCGCCCTGCTCTTCAAGTTCGCCGTCGATCTGTTGGTCGGTGCGCTCTGGTGCAATCAGCCCAAGCTTGCGCAGATATGCTCGAAGATCCGCTTTCGCGAAGCCACCGTTCTGCCACAAGCCCACCAAGGCCGTGATCATCTGCGGATCGGCCGTCAGCTCGACGAACTCTTGATTGACCTGGTAGGCGACATTCTTGTCGGCCACCCCCATGTAGGCGCAGCACCACATGATTGCCCGGGTGTATGCCTCACTGACGTTAGCCACGCACCCGGCCAGCACCGATGTTGAGGCTGACTGATCGCCGCGGGACTCCGTAGCGGTCTTGGTAGCAAGTGACGCAACCACCATCCGGGCGCCCAGTTCGATCATCATCTGGTTCTTGTCGGCCATGGCCTCTTTGACCAGGGTGTTCGGAGCGGGCTGCGCGTAGCCAAATGCACCACCAGCAGGCAGAAGCATAGGCGCGCGCGATCCGACGTAGACACCCTTTGCCTCGAGCAGCTTTACCCACTGCTCGGTCAGGCCAGAAATCCATGGCTGGGCCTGGCCGCACCAGAAGACGCTGTCTTCATAATCGGCGCTGTTCCGGTAGTGGCCCAGGTTGATCATGGCGATGTCGTAGAGCGGCGACTCGTCGATGCTTGGGTCGTTGTTCTGTGCGCCGACGAAGGTGAACGGGATCTCCTTGAGACGTCCGGTCACTCCTTCCGGCCTGAATTCTTCGGTGACCGCCAGTGGCCCGCCACCTTTAGGCCCAGACCGGCGCCAAACGCGACAAACGAAACCGTCATCTTCCAGCGCCAGTTCCCGGTACTGCTCAACCGTCTTGAACCCAAAGCCTTCAGGTATCTCGGGCGACTCGCGCAGCACCACCAGAGTCAGCACGCTGTGACCATTCACCATGCCCGTGCGCCAGTTGATGATGTCTTCAGCGCAGTAGGAAAGGATCACCGAGTGCCCGCCGACACCATTATCCTGGTGATAGTCGACGTACAAGCCGTGCCGCCCGGCCTCGAGCACCTTCTCTAGGGTGCCCTGCGAGTGCTGGTAGATGCTCACACCCGAGCCATTGGCGTTGTCCTGCAGGTACTCCAGCTTCTTCGACACCGTCAACGTTGGGTCTTTGTGGAACGCCAGGCCGAGCAGCCCGTTACGGGTGTGCCCAGTGGCGTTCTTAAATACCGCACGTTCGCGATAGGCCTTGTTCCGGTCTACGTTTTCAGGCGACTTGTCGTGAGCGTTGATGTAGGGCAGCCGGTCGACAACCCGGTGCTGGCCAGCACAGACGTCGCGCACAGTCGCCCAACGGTCGAGCACTGCCGTGTATTCCGCCCGTTTGAAGGAGACGTCATTGCTCATCGGGCGTATCCCATTTTGATAGATGTGGCCGGCTTCCTAGCGCTCTTCGCCACGGCGAAGTACCGGAATCCGTCGGAACCGTGTGAGGTCCAGTCGTGAAGTGGTCTGTCTTTCCAGCAACCGCGCTTGTCGTCCCACTCTTTGCGGTAGTTTTCGATGCAGTTAATGCCCTCTTCGCACTTCGACTCATCGAACACACAGAGCGGAAGAATCTCCCGCACAGCCTCAATGCCGTCGCTGATGCCAATTTTCGGAACCACGTCGAAAGTCATGCTGTAAATCTGCCCGTCGATCTCGTAGCCCTCCTGGGCCAACTCCCGACGGGTCTTGGCATCACTGCCAAACTCCCGGTTGTCGATGTCGTGCGGCCCCCAGTGCTCGGAGTAGGTGTAACCCTTGTCCTTGAGAACCTTCATGTAGTGCCGCAGGCCTTCGCCGCTGTTCTCGTAGTAATCGATGACGTGAAACTCTTCACCGACCTGGCGCACGAACCAGATGGCCGTGGAGTCGCCGACGCCGATGTCCCAGAAGGTCATCACCGGCAAGTGGCTGTTATTCGGAATTACACCTATGCGCTGCTGGGCATAGAGCTTGGTCAGTTGCTGGGCGTAATAGGCGCCCTCGACCGACTGCTGGAAGGCTTCGGCAGGGATCGACGGGTACTCCCTCTTCATGTCGTCGCCGAGCGTCTTCTCCTTGGCTGCATACCAGGCGCGCTGGCCGTCATTGGTGACGATCCCGTGCTTGGCGTGCAGCTCGCTGAAGTAGTCGGTCAGACGCTGCGGCAGCACCACGTCGGTGGAATCCAAGCTGTAGGCCTTGTTGTTCCACCAACTGAAGAAAAAGAACTTCCAGTCGAGCAGGCCTAGCGGCACACCGGAAAGCTGTTGTCGCTCTGCTGACTGGCTGTAAGCGAAGAAATACCCAGCCCGACCCTCAGCCGTCGACTCGATGGTGACGAAACACTCAGCAGCGACAGCCTCAAAAGCACCGGTGACGATCTCGCGCGCCTTGTGCGGGAACTTGGCGCAGATCTTCCCGAACTCGGATACGTGCAGGTAGCGCAGCGTACCGCCACGGAACGAGGTGGAAACGTAAAGCGAGCCGCCCTTACTGAACACCAGCTCGCCCGCGGCGTCATTTCGTGCTGGGTTGGCAGCACGGAGCTCTTTCGGCAGGTTGTCGTAGGCGTACTTGACCTTCTCCCGGAAAAGGCGCTTCGCGTCGTTCAGTGTGTGAGCGATCAAGGCGCACTTCGCAGCCTCGAACAGCGCCGCATCCAGCTGGACGATGCACACCAGAGTCGTGAAGCCAAGCTGACGAGCTTTCAGGATGATGTTCCGGGTATGCATCCCCTGGAAGTAATCGATCTGCTCCTGCGTCATGCGGAAGCGAACCTTCTTCCCCTGCTTGTCAGTGATGAAGTAAAGGTTGTTCAGTCGCCAGAATCGGTCCCGAAGCAGTTTCATGTGCTCGGGTTTCATATCAGGCGTCCTGTGATAATTCGTCCATCATCTTCGAGATCTCGTCGGCGTCGTCCGTCTTCTCCTTCTCGTCCAGGCTGAATGCCTGACGCTCAAGGACTTGCAGGTTCTTCATTGCAGAGGAAAGCTGAAACAAGGTTTTGGAGTTGCTGGGCAGCGCAACAGCAGCGAGCATCGAGGCCCGGCGCATACCGTTATTGTCCTCGTCAGTCTCGTCGATGATCGCGTCTTCGATCTCTTCGCGGCGCTGGATGGTGTTGAGCAAGTCATCCATCAGCAGGTTCGCGAGGTTCGTGGCTTTGCGAATGTCTCGGCGATGACTGCGAACCACCCGAGCGCCTTCTTCTGCGGCCTCTTCGATGATCTCGGCGTCAAGTTCGCAGTTCGCGCCTTGGTCGTTGCGAACCTCGCCGCGAACCAGCTTGCTGCGAACCTCTTTGCGCACTTGCTCAGAAAGGTCTCTCGCCCATCCTTGAACCTTGGCTTTCTTCCGAATTGCCGTGTCGCTCACGCCTTGGCGCTCAGCGATAGTTCTGATGGAAAGCGAACCGGCCCGGTAGGCGCGTTCGATCGCCTCCCAGTCGGGTTGCTTGGTTGTCATGAGTCAACTCTTTCGCTTGAATTGATGGCCGATTGCCGCTATCACTGTCAGCCCACTATCTTCAGGTGATTTTGTGAAAAAACTCGTAGTTACCTTTATCGGCGTTTTGGTGCTCGCAGGTTGTTCGGAGGAAAGCAACCAGTACAAATCGATCGTTCAATGCTCGATATCTGCAGAATTATTGAAACGCGACCTATCCTGGAATTTGATACAGGCGCACTCAAAGATAATCGCCACGAATGAGCACTTTGATATTTCGCCTTCGAAGACCACTGAGCTAAGGCGCGTAATCGAATCTGAGTGGAAGCTAGACTCCCTATCAAGTGAAGCTCGAACTGAAAAGCTAGAGTCCGTCCTTAACTCCCCAACCTGCAAAGCATTACAACTCTGATATTGCATCCATAGCCTCGCGGCACGATTTCCCTATTCGCGAAACGTGTCGCGGGCTACGATTTCCGGCGCTCAATCCCACCAGGCACCTTGTCACAGTGCATGCAGTGCTCGCAGTTCAGCGTCCGGCATAGCCAGACCTTCACCCGCCGCCAGTACGTGACCATGAAGATGTGCCGTGCACCGGCCAGAGCCAAGGCGACATGCAGCGTCAGGCCGGCGGTAGTCGGGCCGAAGAAGATGTTCTGGCTGCGCACCATCAAAACGAAACCGGTTATGGCGATCGTCGAGTAAATCAGCTTCCCGAGGATGCCGTCCCGCACCTTCCCGCTCAGTACGCACCAGGCTGCCCACAGCGCGATTAGGCCGCAGGCGATGGAGTTGATCAGTTCTAGATTCATGGTGGATTGCCTCCCCCGAACCGCTGGCGAATGAGCGCCCAGAGATCAGCGGATTTAATGGCTCGATTGATGGCCGCCAGGAGCGAGCCGCCGAATGCACCCAGCAGGAAGCCGATGCCGGCGACGATCTTCGGCTCGGTCACACCCAGATAGGTGCTAACCATGCTCGTGAGGTAGATTGAGCAGGCCATGCCGGTGATGAGGAAGATCATCCAGGCACGCCAGTCGTTCAAGTCGTCCTTGTGCCACCAACTGGCGATCACAGCTCCAACAAGGCCCGCGATAAGCAATTCGAACCTGTCGATCTTGTCGAGCAGGCGCTGTAGATACTCCATGCGCTCGACTCCGTAGGCATGATCAAAAAGGCTTTTGCCGGTCTGGGCGAAACCCAAAGATAAAAATCACTAGATAGAAGACCCGGCACATGGCCGGGTCAGTGGCTACAAATAGCCTTTATGCAACCAGGTCCCAGGTGATAGCCAGAGATCCAGTAGCGGTAATACCTGGGATCCAGGAGCCAGCGGTCACCCATAGCCCCATACCAGCAGGTACGAAAAGTGGAGCCGGAAGGAGAACTTGGGAATGGCTGTTCGCAACAGCCGGGCCATTGCCATTGAAAATCATGCGAGTACTGGCGTCACCGGTAATGCTAGGCGCTGTCTCCGAGGCGTACAGATTGACGTACCCGCTGGTTGGGTCTATGGAGGCTGTCTGGATGGTCAGACCGTTCACGTTTTCGGCTGGCGAGACGATCTGTACAACACCCTTCGGAAACAGATTGCCGAAGTGTTTACCAACTTTTACTGCGTTCATATTTTTCACCTTTGAATTGAATGATTGTTCGCGGAGGATTCCGCTTTCATGTCGCTCAAAGGCGATTGCTCGAGGCTCGCGGCCTTCACATGATTCAACGTCCCGCATCGGGAACATTTGATCTGGAGCTCTGTAAACCCACCCGTACGGGCGAGAAGTCTTTTGCAGTTACCGCACCTGAATTCTTTCAACATTTGCAAATTCCTTTTGCATTGTCTTTTCGGCGAGCAATAAAAAGCCCCGCACTTGGCGAGGCTTAGAAAAATAAGTAGCGATTATGTCGATCGAGCGAACGAGTTCCACTCTTCAATGGCGTCATCGGCCGCCGACTTATGCTTCCGAATTGCGTCCTGCTGCTCCTCCACGAAGTCAGTTATGCACGTTTCGTATTCCTCAACATCAGCCTGAAATTGGTCACGCTCGTACTGGTCTTGAAACTCGTACGGCACGTCTGGCTGGTTGCAGTCATGCGAGGGCTCGGTTAGGTCGGCGAATGCCAATGGCGAGAGCAACATTCCGAGAAGTAAGAGAGTTCGCATCGTCCTTTGCCTCACATGAAAAAGCCCGACTTCATGCCGGGCTTTACTGTGCAACCTCAACGCGCAAGATCGACAGGATGGGTAAATACTCTCTCACTTTCTCACTCATTGCAATGGCTTTTTGCTATGCCGCACAACTTTCGATTAAGCCTTCCGCATCAAGCAGTTCCTGAGCGGCAGTGAGAGCCTCATTCACCTGGTCATCCAGCGCCTTGCGGATCGACGAACGCCACCGGTACCGGGTCGATTCCGGCTTGCCGTCATTGTCCCAGTTGTTGATGTCGTACCAGGCTGCCGGCAGCACTGCGGCGGAACGCTTGCCCTCGGCACCAGCAACCTGCGGAATGGCCCAGGTCAGCACGGCGCATTCCCGGAAGCGTTTCGGCGCAGGTGTCTTCACCGAATTGAGCAATTCTAAAATGGCGCCGTGCTTGCGCTCCTGGTGCGTCGAGTACTTCGCCACAAGTGCTCGCCAGTGCGCCGGGGTCAACGCCTTGTGCAGCCGACCGAACACCCAGCAGTCCTGGAGAAACGCCGCCTCCTTGCCGACGATCTCCCCCTTCTGCTTGGCACACTGCACCCTCGGCTCAAAGTCGCAGCCGCCGGCGGAACTGATGGTCTCGGCCGCGAGCGCCCGCACCACTGCTGGAACAACGTTGCGATAGGTCATGCTGCAGCCCTCTTCAGTTCTCTTGTCTTTGCACGGTATTCGGCGGTGATGGCTTTCAATTGCTCTACTGTTTCCCTGCGTGGCGTGTGGTCGGCCTCCAGCGCCTCAACAGCCTCCAGACCGATGCGGGCGATCAGCCCAGTACGGAAGCCCTGGGAAACCGTCTCGCCTTTGCGGGCGAACTTGGACGACCCTGCGTTACAGCTCTTGCACTGGAGCCAGATATTGCTGGGCACCAGCCTTAACTCTGGCCGGGCGCCCTTACCGAGGAAGTGGCCTGCATCGAAAGCACCGCCGGTCTTCCAACCCTGGGCGTTGAGGATTGATTCCTGCGACTCGCCGCAACTGATGCAGCCGCTACCAATGCTCAACTCGTAGGTGCGCCGGTAGTCGCGCACGGCCTTCTCTGCGTCCTTCATGTGGTCCGCCCGGGTCTTCAGCGCCTCTTTGCGCACCTTGATCTCGCGGCGACCGACATCCGCCAGGGCCTTCTTGGCGCTCGCCTGCCCCTTCTCCGACTTACCGTAAGCGATGGCGCACTCGATCTCGCCGCACACCGCCTGCGAGCCGCGGGCAGGCGTGAACATCACTCGGCACTCTGGGCAGCGCTTGCGGCGTGGGCCACCGGACGTGAGCGGGGTTTTGCGTTGTAGTGGAGTGCGCTTCATCCGTAACTCCCGATTTGGTCAGCAGCACTCAATGCCGCCTCTTCCGATTCAAAGTGGGCAGACAGGACCAGGCGCCAGCAGGCGTTGAACACGTCGCGATAAAGCGGCTCGAAGGCCGTGTCATCCATGGAGGCCCAGCTAATTGACTTGGCCTCCTTGCGCACGCCGTCGGGAGTTCGCACCAGGTGGAAGTGACCGGCCTCGATCGTCACCCATTCACGGAATGCCTCCCGGGACTTGTCCACCGCCGGAAAGCGCTCGGCCCTGGCCAACTCCAGACCGGCGATGTACGCATCAACTGCATGCGACAACTGCCCTGGCTTACCGCTCTGCGCCTCGAAGAACTTGGCCAGCCCCTGAATACCGCGCAACTCCTGACGCGGAACCAAGCCACCGACCGGCTCCCAGTACTCCCACGCCAAATCCAGCATCGAGAAGAATTTGCCGTGGAACTTTGCGTTGCGCATTTTTGTGAACTTGCCGTGGACCACCTGGCCCAGCTTCCATTTCTGGGTTAATTCGCGATCGGCCTCGGTCGCCGGCACAAGGCCTTGGACGGTACGGATAAGGGCGAGCTCAGCCATTGGATTGCTCTCCCTTGCCCATGGCGGCGCGGCGGGATTCGTGGAACGCCATTACCTCGGCCATTCCGCGATCCACAGCGACAATTTCCCGGTAGAAGTAGGCCTGGCTATCAGACTCTTCCTCTGGAGGCAGTTCACCCGGACCAGCCAGCGAGTTGTAGATCCACTGCATTGCTGCAGCCGGGCCTTTGCCATGCTCTTCCTCAATGAGAGCGGAGCGCATAGCGAGGATGTAGCGGCCAAACAGCAGATCAAGTTCCTTGTTCCGCATCCGGGCCAACTCATTCTCGGCCAGCAGCTCAAGCGCTACCTCCACCACGGTCTTCTCGCCCAGGAATTCATCCAGAGCCACGGTGTTGCGCTTCCAGTCTGTGCAGTCGGCTCGATATGACGCAGCTTCAGCCCAGAGCAACACCTTTAATTTTTCCTTGTCGATACTCATTCCGAAATCCCTTTCAGTAGTGATTGCAACTGCTTGAGCTTGCCCAGGGCTTCGGCATTTCCTTCTCGCTCGGCCTCCACAGACAACGCCACCTCTTCGATGCGGCCAGCCAAAAACTTCATGCGCTTGCTGAAGTCATCAGCCAGGGTCACAACCTCACCGGAAAGGCTGGCGAGGACATCCAGGGCACCTTCGGACTTTTTGATCGGGACTGCGGTCGTTTTGGCTGCCTGGGTCACGGCTTGCTCCTTTTTTGGTTTTGGGGTTACTGCGTCACGCTGAAACTTACCGCCGACCGGCTCACGAATCAGGCCAGAGTCCTTGAGCTCGCCGAGTGCGCGGCGTATGGCATAGGGCGATGCGCTCGTTACCTGGGCAGCCGAAGCAGCGACGTGGATTTCGTGGTTACTCCAGCTCGTTTGGATCGGGACGCAGCCAAAAACCTTCTGGGCGATAGAGGACTGGCCGGCAAGGATTCGGGCTTGTCGAGATTCATTCATCAGATGGCCCCCATGCGCTGTACTGCCGCGATAGCCGCACGGGCTTTGCGCTTACGCAGATATGTGTCGACCCGATCGAACTGGGCCTTCTTAAGACGTTCGCGCTCCTGCCGAGCCTTGGATGCTGTGACAATTTGACGAACCTCAGCGAGCTTTTCCCTGAGGTGTGGTGATGGCACTACGGCTGAGCCCGTGATCAATCCGGCGATTGCTTGGCCGTCGGCAGTGATTGGCGCAATACGCAGATCAGACAGGTACTGGTTGCCAGCTTCATAGGTGATCAACTGCATGCGAACCGCCGACTCGATGGCCGTTACGCGCCGCGCGGGATCAAACCCGAGCGAAACGCTCCAGATAATAGGCGTAGCCTCTGCCCGAGCTGTAGCCACCAGGCGCTCGTAAGCCCCCATGAATGCCATGCGCGCGCCGACCTTGTCGCCCAGGCGAAGGATCGGAGCGGCGGCGGTCATGGCCTGCTGGATTTCAGCGGTCATCACCACGGTCTCGATTTCATCTCCGGAGAGCAGCCCGATCGACCAGGCCTCATCCTTTCCAGGACGACCGTCGAAGGACTGAACTCGCTGTAAGATATCTGCCATAGCCAACTTGCCCTTCACCTCAAAGCGGCAGGACTTCAACGCGGATTTGACGACGGGCACCGGGTACGCGCAGAGGTCTTCGGCCATCATCGCGGCTGTGCCAGGGTTCATTTCCTGGCCCATGGCTTCAGCGGTGGCGCAGATGGCAGCAGCCAGCCCGGCGACCTGCAGGTCATTCATTTCAGAGGTATTCATTGCGGTCACCTGCTTGGCGCTTGGCCAGAACCAACTGGGCGGCCTGCTCAGCTGCGGTGAGATTCGCCTCGGTGCGCTCCATCTGGCGGGCAGTTGTGCCGTTGATGCGCTGCCCGGTCACCCATTGCGTGTGGTAGCTCTCGGCGTTGGCCAGCAGCTCGTTGAGGCTGTGGCACTTGCGCAAAACGGCGGCATCGTTAGTTTTCAGGTAATGCGCGGCGACGTGGTGAGCGATATCAGCGCCGAGGCGGTCGACCAATTGGCCGAGCTGACCACCAACCTTGGCATTCCAAACAGGCCATGCGCCGAGGTAGCGTTTGCGGTAGGCCATTGCGTAGTTCGCCCAGACCTTGAACGTTTTGCAGGTCTGGTCTTTGGGGCCGGGCATGTCGATAGGGATCTCAACCCGCGGGGCGTCGATACGATCAACCACGAGAACCAAGCCGCGGGACTGAGCCGGCTTGCCGGTGGCGTCCTGCAAGTCCTGACTGGTGTCCTGATCTGTATCCTGATGATTGGTATCCTGATTTGTCGGAGATTTTTCCGACCCTTGCCCGGATTTATTTCCGACCTTGCTCGGAGATTTATCCGAGGTAGATCGGATATTTTTCCGACCCTTGTTATTTGGTGGGGTCGGATATTTTTCCGACCCGTCGAGCTTCTGGTTCCACTCAATGGCCTTCTCGGTCAGCCTGAAAAGTGTGATATTCGAAGTACTGGAGAGCTCAATCAATCCGGCTTCTTCCAGGGCCTTCAGCATGCGGTAAGCGGTGTCAGGCTTATCAGTGAGTAGCGGCAGCTCCTCAGTGATCTTGGCCTTGCTCAGCGCGAAGAAGATCCCGTCATCGGTTTTGATTGGCTTGGCCCAGCTAGGGCATCCGTAGACGAAGGCGAACAGCAAGGCCTGCTGAGAGTTCAGCCCCCACTCCAGCGCCTTCACCTGGTTAATCGTGACGGTGAATTGCATGTCAGGCCTTCCCGACCTTTGCGGCCAATTCAAGAAAGCGATCCACGTACCAGTGAGGCTGCGTTTCGCGGGGGCATTGAGGGCTGGTGAGATTTTTGCCGTAGGCCATGCCCTTCTCGGTGATCGACCAGAACTCAACTGTTTCTTGCTTAGAGTTCTTGCGCTGCATGACCCTGAGGAGGCCGTGGGCCTCCAGTGCAAGGTTGAAGGCGCGGGCCGTGCTGGCGATTGCGTGTTCTTTGATCAGGGCGGTGATTGCCTTCGTTGGCATCGAAGACCCGCCAGCAGCGTCTGGCGCGGCGTCGACGGCGTAGCCTGGGAGGAATTTCGCATCCAGACCGTTGTTGGCGGCGATCTTGGCCAGCATCAGCATCTTGCTGGACGGTGCGGGCTTCAGCAGGCGGTCGAAGCACTCCAGAATGGCCAGCTCGCCGACGATCTTGGAGTTGTTCGGGCCTTGAGTGGAAAAGGTGCCCGTCTTGCGGATGCTCGGCAGTACCTGGCCCACCACCCACTCTTCGAATTTCTCGGCGGCCGGCAGCTTGGACTTCATCACCAGTCGGTACAGGTCGCGCTCCGGGATAATGGTCATGAAACCACCACCCTGTTTCGGGGTAGTGGTCGCAGCCCTGCAGTGACGGGCCACTGCGTTCTCAGGCTTGGAGTAGCCCAGGGCATCGGCAACATCGCGGGCAACGAACCAAGGATCTCCAGCCTTGTCGGTGATGACCCGGATCGCGGCGCCGTCAAAGTCGAACGGAATCACCGAGTAATTGCGCGCCACGTTTTCAGATTGCGGAAAACGTGGCGCGAGATTTGTAGGGGTATTGATATGTGACTGGGTTTGCATATAATCGGCCTCACAAAGTGTTATCGAATCAGCCACCCTCGTCCGGTGGCTTTTTTGTGCCTGGAGTTTTCGGGGGCTTCTTTTACTAGTGCAGGCACCGAGCCCCCAAATCGCGGCATAAAAACCCGCGCAAACCAAAAAAATTTCAAGCGATGGATTTCAGACTTGGCCGCGCACCCTTGATCAACTGCTCAGCCTTTCGCCCCAACTCCCCCGCTTTCGCCTCAACCTGACGGCACTGTTTAACGAAAGCCGGCAAGCGCGGCAGGTCCTGCTCGCACATCACCTGGTCGTCAAACACCTCGCTGCCCGTGTCGATCACATCACCGAGGGCACGGATCAGCGCGCCGAAGCTCTTGTTGGCGCATTGGTCGCTGGTCATCTGGCGGGCGCCAGTCAAGCCGTGGCGGCTCGCCAGTTCGTTCAAGCAGTGGTCGCGGAATTCAGGCTCAAGAGCGTTCACCCACGACTCTTCCAGCCAGGACGGCATTTCCTGATCGCCGGACAGCCAGCGCTGAACACGCTTGAGCCAGCGCCCGGTCGCCTTCACAAAGTCGGACACGTCGTTCTGCAAGGTAAGCGCGGCTAAGTCCGGCACCTCTTTGGCGATAGCCTTCTCCGGGCACGACAGATGCAGCTCGCGGCTCAACGCCTGGGCGAAGTCGTCCTGGCTCAAGCTGGTGCGTGCGATCTGGTTTGCAGCGTGGGCGACCAGCACCTGATCACGGGTTTGTACGGTGTGTCTGGAACTGGACGTTTGCATGGGGATTGCTCTCTTCTAATCTGGCTTCAATGGAGCGGCGAACAGGGATGTCAGGCGGCGCCGCGTAGGACTTTGTGCGCTAGGTCGAGAAGATCCGGTCGCAAACCTGCGATGGTGATCTCTCCACCTGATGCGTCCTGAAGGCGCTCTGCCAGGTCGGCCGAGGCTTTTCGGTGACCGCCTGCCAGCTGCCACAGGTGCCCTACCGTCGTCTTGGCAGCGGCAGCCACTGACTGGCGCCGTTCGTTTGAAGCGCTGGCGAGCCAGTCACGCAGATGGTCATTCATGGGATCTCTCCTTAAACATAGGAGAAATTTAGCTTATGGCTAATATCGTAGCAAGGAATATTTAGCTGTGAGCACATTTAGCATTGAGCTAAACGCTGGCATTCTTGCCCGCATGGATATTTATGCGATTCGTAAACAGCAACTGATCAGCCTCATAGGAAACCAGCGAAAAGGCGCGTGCGCCGAGCGCTGGGGAATGGCGCCTGCGCACCTGAGTCAGATTTTGTCGGACAAGACGGCGAAGAATTTGGGAGACGACGTAGCGCGGAGAATCGAGGCGATCGAGGGGCTGCCCAGAGGTTGGTTTGACTCCGTATCGCCAGGCGAGTCGATAACTCCAGCTGACGAGCTGACTTCCAGCGATCACGCAGGCGAGACATCCGCACAGACAGCGGCGGACCAGATAAAGCAGATGCTTTCGAAGGTCAAAGGGTTATCGAACACCGCTCGTGACAGGATTATTGCGGCCGCTGACGAGTCGAGTAACGTCATAACCGTCGACTTCTCTCGCCCCGGCCAGGTTGGTGACGAGGTGTGGATTGCGCACTACGACGTGCGCGCAGCGATGGGCGGCGGACAGATCCCGCACGAATACCCGGAAATGCTCCAGGATATACGGGTCAGCCCCAAGCATCTGCGCGACCTGGGTGTCACCTTCAAAGAGCACTTCCACCTCAAGATGATCACCGGGTGGGGCCAGTCGATGGCCCCGACGATCAAGGATCGCGACCCATTGCTGGTCGATATCACGATCCGGGAGTTCACGGGCGACGGTATCTACCTCTTCTCCCACGACGAGATGCTGTACGTGAAACGCCTGCAGAAGAAAGGCAAGGATCGATTCAAGATGATCTCGGACAACAAGCACCATGATCCCGAGGATATTCGTGTTGATGACACTCATATCCTTGCCAGGGTGCTCTACGTGTGGAACGGACAGCCGGTATAAGTCCATGGCTCTGACCAAACCCAGCCAGCAGCTGCGCCGCGACCTGAACGAGGCTGCGGCCCTGCCCAAATGGTCAGGCGTCGATCTGTTTGTCTTTGCCAAACGCCTTCTGGCTGCCGGAGATGAGCAAGGTGCCAACGATCTGATGAAGATTGCGCTGAGTCTTCAGGAGGCTGAGGACAAGCTGGCGGGTTATGCAGATGAGGTGAAGGCGGGAAGGATCGTGCGCGGGAAGGCTGAGTAGCATCACGTAGTGACGCCGCACTTGCGATGGACGGTAGAGAAGTTCAGTATCCTGCAAAACCCGCTACTGTGATAATGGATGATTGCGCAAATGAAGACGGAGCTGAAGCGGTGATGTATGCCGGGAATTAACCCAGAAGTGCTTGTATGGGCACGAGAGACTGCTGGTCTTAGCAGAGAAAAGGCTGCCAAAGCTCTAGCTATTGGCGGCAGCAAGGTTTCCGGCCCTGAAATGCTCCGGCGTTATGAAGACGGCGAAAAAGAGGCCTCCAGAGCACTTATTGTGAAGATGGCAGGAGCGTATCGCCGCCCGCTTCTCGTTTTTTATCTTCCTTCCCCGCCAGCTCGAGCAGAGAGAGGCGAGGATTTCCGCACGCTTCCCGAAGAGCTGCGCATCGAAAGTAAGGGGCCTCTCGATGCACTAGTGCGTGACATTTATGTGCGGCAAGATCTCGTAAAGAATGTCCTACAAGATGTTGAGGAGGCCTTCCCTCGCGATTACGTGGGCAGCGTTAAAGTTGATTTGGAGCCCGCTTCCATTTCTGACTACCTCGGGAAGCTGATCGGATTCGATATCAACGAGTTCCGGCGCTACGGAAAATCCGAAGAAGCTTTCTCTTATCTTCGAAAGCTAATTGAAGAGATGGGAACATTCGTTCTGCTTATTGGAAATCTTGGAAGTCATCACACAAATATACCTGTCGAAGCCTTCAGGGGGTTTGCGTTATCCGACAAGATTGCCCCATTTATCGTGATTAATGATCAAGATGCGCCGCCTGCTAGGTCCTTTACACTCCTTCATGAATTTGCGCATATACTGATCGGCGTTACTGGCTTAAGTGGCAGTCGTGCAGAACAGAAAATTGAGCGGTATTGCAACGATATAGCAAGCCTGCTGTTGCTTCCAACAGACGACTTAATCAAACAAAACTGGCACGCAGAAAATATCGATGTGCTTACGCAAAAAATTGCTGGCTTTGCAAAAAGTATAAATGTCAGCAGCTCTTTGGTGGCTTATCGACTCTTCACGTCTGGAGCAATTCAACAAGATACTTGGAATACTCTTTCTCAGAAATTCAGAGAATTGTGGGTAGCCCAGAAAGCGGCAGCAAAAGAAGGACGGGACGGCTCTAGCGGACCAAGCTACTACGTTGTTAAAAGGCATAAGCTAGGCGGAGCCATTGTAAATTTGGTTCAGCGAACCATGCGTGAAGGTGCATTAACGGCGACAAAAGCCGGAAGAGTATTGGGCGTAAAGCCCGCCAATGTCTATAACTTGGTTGGCACATTATAATGGCGCTTGATAGGAAGCTTTATCTGCTGGACGCAAACACGCTGATTACTTCTAATGGTGTTTACTACCCACAAACAATGGTGCCAGAACTATGGTCATGGCTTCTACATCAGAGCCAAAATGGCCGCATTAAGATGCCAATTGAAATCTATGAAGAGATTTTGGCAGGTAAGGAGGACGCTTTAACTGGGTGGCTCAAAAAGCCAGAAGTTAAAGATAGTCTCATACTTCAAGAAGATGCAGACCCAGCCGCTGTTGCTCACGTTACTTTTAACGGATATGCAGTCGATCTGAATGAGAACGAACTCGCCTACATTGGGCGTGATCCGTTTTTAATTTCCTACGCACTATCAAGCCCTGTGGAACGATGCGTGGTCTCTCTTGAGACGTCTAAGCCTTCAGCTCAGCGGCAAAATAGAAAGGTTCCCGACGTCTGCAAAGGGCTGGGTGCGCAGTGCTGTGATGTCTTCGGTATGATGCGAGCACTCGACTTCAAAACCGGCTGGGACAAATAGGCCGAACTCACATGATCTCAAAGCCCGGCCCAGCGCCGGGCTTCTTATTTCTGCCCTTTCACACTGGGGCTGCTCTGATCATCCCAATTCCTAGCACCCGCTCAAGATCGGCCTCAGCAAACAAAGCCATCAGGGCATATCTTGTTACAACCATTCGCCTGCAGGCACCGCCCGTAGAGAACTTCAAACTTTCACCCTAGTCCTAATGCTAGGCGTGCTTTAAACCGTGAGCGCCTGCTGACAACCCATAGAGGTTCACAAAATGAAAATTACACTGCCCGCCCTAGCTTTGGGTGTCCTCATTTCGCAAGGAGCGATGGCAGCCGGAGATGGCACAGCCGCTCTTGGAGGCGGCGTTGGTGGTGCTCTAGGCAACATCGTAGGCCAGCAGCTCGGGGGCTCGACAGGCGCAGCGGTAGGCGCAGGCGTAGGTGGTGCTGCCGGTAGTGCTGTAGGTGCTCAAAAAGGCAATAGAGCCGAAGCTGCATTAGGTGGCGGTATCGGCTCGGCCGGTGGCTCACTCATTGGTAATCGCCTGGGGGGCACAACTGGCTCGACTATCGGTGCAGGTCTCGGCGGCGCCGCGGGTGGTGCGATCGGAAACAACCTGGCGGACGATGAGAGCAATCATCGGTCGGATGGTAAGAAGCACAAAGGCAACAACAAGCATAAACACAAGAACAAGCATCGTTAGTTTCTGACGCGGTTACATCGAGCCCGGCCCAGCGCCGGGCTTCTTGTTTCTGGCGAGCCTCTACCCTGCTATTGTGGCGCCCTTAGATCGCAATGGAAGCAATGAAGCATGGAGTCATGGAAGACACTGGCGATAGCCCTACTGGCATCGGTCAGCACGCAGGCCGTATCAGGTGATGGCGCCAACCCTATCGCTGCCGCGATATTTCTCACAATTTCCGCGCCAACCATTTTAATTGGGGCGACCACATCCCTCACGACCGAGCCGCCTGAGATTTTCAAGTCAGCCAAGACTGACGCTCTGGCGTTCATTGGTTCGGACGGCGAGATTCGCGGCGCCCAGTTTGAACAAGCCTCGAGGTACTACCGCTCCAACGGCGCACCGCCGCTGATGTCAGACACCCAACTAGCCCGGGCGATCGCAACTTCCCTCTGACAGCCACTTCCCAGACGGCCCCGCGCCGGGCTTCTTGCATCTGCCCTCCCCGACCTGACCCCGCAGCCCGCCAGTGAGCGGGCTTTTTCATACCTATCAGAAAGGCGCCGCCTCTTCTTCCTGCTCAAACTCAACCTCTCCCCTGCCCGCCACTTCGACTTCTTGCTGCTCCCACCTAACTGTCACGCTGCCGTCGTCATTGAGCGTCAGCTCAAGCTCGTCCGTATCGGCGATCACGCCCAGCACCTCATCCCATTCCCGATCACCGTCTGTGTCCAGGCGATGGATCGTCACCCAGCGCTGCGCCTGTGCCACGGGGTGATTGATCATTGATGAAACCCTCAGCCCCAGCCGCTCCATGCCGCTCATTTCCTGTCGTGCTGCCGATGTCACCTGCTTCTTCGCCATAAAATTCCCCCCCAATTAAAAGCTGTATATCCATACAGCTAATTGAAAAATCATAGCTCACTGCTAATGGGCGCGTAAAGCGTTTGTGGATCTCAGCCATCGGCTCGGAGAAACCTGGCGGATCGCGATAATTTCGCCCATCGCTAAATATTTAGCTTGGAGCTATTGACGATATTTTAGCTTGCGGCTAAATTAACCCCATCGCAGCGATACACAGGCACTGCGCACCGCTCTTTAACAACCTAGAAGGTTTCCGCAACTGAGATGTTGCGGGCCGCCTGTCCGGCAAGGACAGGGAGGGTCGATGCAAAGGCTCTGGCAAAACCTAACTATTTAGCCGCTACGCCTCTACTGGGGACCGGCGATCTGATCTGACCTACCGCCTGGGGAGTGACTTAGGTGCTGGAAGGAAACGCAGGAAGAACCTGCGGCGGATCGAGGGATACCGAACTGGCGAATGATCCAGATATGCGTGGCGAGACGAACACTTTACTGATGCGCCCGGCATGCCGTCGCATCGGTCAGCAAGACATAGTAACAACCGAGGATTTCTCGGTAGTTCGATTCAAGCCTGTGACCGACGCCAGTAGCGGGTCACGGTGGAAGTTTTCACTGATGCACCTGGTTACTCGGGTGCATTGGGAAAACAACCGGAGCATGACCATGAACAAAGAAGAGATTTACGACAGCCAGATCAGTCCCCTGATGCTGCAAATTATCGAAATTTGCAAGGCCCAGGGTATTGCGATGATTGCCAGCTTCAATATCGCTCACGATGGCGAAGGCCCGGACGGCGAAGACTGCTCCAACCTGACCTGCACGTCCCACCTCCCCGATGGCGATCAGGTTTTTGATGAACGCTACAGCAAGTGTGCCGTAACTATCCGGCGTGGGGCCCCGCAATCGCTGGCAATGCACATCACCAGCCAGAACCCTGATGGATCAAAAACGCTGACAGCGATTATTTGAACAACCAGCGCCACGACAGCCTGTCGTTAACTGCCCGAGGCCCTGGTACTCCCCAGAACTAGGCTGCATCGGAGATCGCTCGGCTGACTGCCCCGAGATAGCAGGGTGGCCACCTTTACCCGAGCCAAAGCGACGAACAACGCGGCGAAGACGGTTTACTCGTCAGTCAGATTCGAGCGATCTCCGATGCAGGTTGGGTTGTGACCCAGCTACAGTTATGTCGGGTGCCCCCCTAACCATTTAAGGACTCAAATATGAAAGTTAAGGACATGATCGCGCAATTGCAAAAGCTTGATCCGGAACTGCACCTGCTGGTGCTTTGCGAGGATTCAGATGTTTTAGAGAAAGGCCAAGGCATTCGAATCTTTGAGCCCGATTCGGCGGACATGTTTTTCGCCAAAATGAGCCGAGACTCAAATCACAAGGCACGGCTGGAAATCACCGCTGCTGGCGAAGGGCAAAAGCTGGCAAGCATCAACGTCACGACCGATTTCTAAGCAGCACCCCACCGGTATCAACGACTCGCCGCCGTAAGCGGCTCCCAACCTTCACCGCCTCTACCCGTCAGCACTCCTCCCCCGCGCCCATCGGCAACCAGCGGGAGGAATGAGTGTTGACGAATACAGGTGAACAACCCGCCAAACTGGAGGCGATCATGATCCAAAGTCACCAAGCTCACTGCGATGTAGCACTTGCAATGAACCAACGCCGCAATATCTCCATAGCCTATTGTCTCGGCATGGTCGGCTCCAGCACGCCAAAGAGCTCCCCCCGCTACCGTGTAGTTCCAGCGGGCCACGAGTTCTTTCACGTAGTCGAAGCCTCCACCGGAAAGGTGAAGGGGTTCCGCCAAGACCACAATGAAGCCTGTGCCCTTTCCCGGTCCCTGGAGTCTCGCCATGCCAACCAGCTATGCGGATAGTGCCCAGGCCCGCGAATCCGACAGGCGCTGGGACTTGCCGAACTTCGGGAAGACTCAGCATATCGATCTGTTCCACGAGTACACGGCAGATGACCTGGCAGAGCGTGAGGCGCGTCGCCTCAAAGAGCGTGCCAGCCTAAAGCAGCGTATCAGCGTTGCTATGGGGCAGATGGAACTGATCTGCCCGCCAGTAAGGGGTGCTGAATGAACATCGCCCAGCGAGACCATCAGATAGCCGTGGGCTGGATAGAGGCCGAGATAGAAAACCTGATCCGGGATCTGGGTAAGGAAAATGCCAGCGCCGCGGCGCGGTCATGCATAACCCTGGCTTTTATGCTGAGAGCCATCGACGAAGCTGAGCACCGTCATTACCAGGCGCAAATTGACCAGATCTACGCCAAACACAACGCCTCTACCGTTTCCGCCGCATAACTCTGCTGACCCACACCACTTTCAATGCTGCGCCTGGCGCGGCGAGGAATCGTCATGTCCAAAAATACCAATCAAGCACTTGCACAAGAATCGCTCGAAACATCTGAGGCCCAAGAAGTGAACAAGTCTGTAACGCCTGCCGTATCGATCACCGACATTGTGGAATATCAACCGCATGAAGAGCAGATCGTTCGCCTGGAGACCACCTACGCGAAGCTGGTCGTTGATTGCTCGACGAGCGAAGGTTTGGCAAATGCCAAAGAGGTTCGCGTAGACATCCGCGACGTACGCTATGCCCTGGCGAACACCACCAAGACAGCACTGGTGCCATACCAGCAGAAGGTGAAAGAAGCGCAGGCCCGAGTTAATCAGGTCAAGGATTTTGGCGAGGCATTGAAGGCTCGAGTTTTGGTCCTGGAAGAGCCAGTTGATGAAGCCATCAAAGCCGAAGAAAAGCGTATCGCCGATGCGAAGGCTGAGAAGGAGCGCCTTGAACAAGAGCGCATCGAAGCCATCCGGGCAAAAATCAACCGCTTCAGCGCTGTCGCTGCCGCCTATGCAAGCCAAAGCGCAGCCGACGTTTCTAACATCCTGCAGGGCGTCAAGGAAGCGGTGATCCTGCCCGAGGAGTATGGCGAGTTTGAAGCTGAAGCCACCATCGCTCGCGACAACGCGATTGATCAGCTGGAAGTGCTGCACAAGTCTGCCCTGGAGCGCGAAGCGGCCGCCGAAAAGCTACTGGCCCAGCAAAAGGAGCTTGATGAGCTGCGCGAGAAGCAGCGAATCGCCGACGCCGAGGCTGAAGAGCTGCGCAAACAACGCGCAGAAGAAGACCGCAAGCGCTTGAAGCAGCAACAGGATGAGTTGGACCAGCAGCGCCGTGACATGGAGGCTCAGCAACGTCAGCAGCGTGAGCAGCAGGAAGAGCAACAACGCCAGCAGCGCGAGCGCGAGGCACAGTATCAGCGCGACCAGGAAGAGCTGGTCCGTCTGCGCGCCCAGGCTGCCGCGCCTGCTCCAGTAGCGGCTGTCGCTGCCGCTCCAATCGAAAAGGAAGTTGAAACTGCGCCTGTTGCAGTAGTCGCCGACTCCATGACTTCCATCGACGTAGACCCGACTACACCCCCGGCTGAAGACATTGTCGAAGTGGTCGCCCTGGGCTTCGACGTTGACATCGACACCGCTCGCACTTGGCTGCGTGCCCTCAGCTTCTAACCACCCTTTCCATCTGACGGCCAGCACAACCCATGCTGGTTACGGAGAGCGCTATGACCGACACAGAAACCCAAGCACAAACCGGCCTCGCCACCTATCACGACCCATCGCATAACGCGGCAGCACTCATCCTCGACCCGGGCACCATGAAGTCGATGAGCGATCTCGCGATGATGATGTCGAAGGGCGTTACGACAGTCCCTAAGCACCTCAAGGGCAACCAGGCTGACTGTATGGCGGTAGTGCTACAAGCAATGCAATGGCAGATGAACCCATTCGCGGTGGCGCAGAAGACCTTTATCGTCAACGGTGGCGCTTTGAGCTATGAGGCCCAGCTCGTCAACGCAGTGATCACCGCCAAGGCGCCGGTAAAGGGGCGCCTGAACTTTGAGTGGTTCGGATCCTGGGAGAACGTCATCGGGAAGATGCGCGAAGTCACCAGCAAAACGAAGAAGGACGAGGATACAGGCGAGCCCAAAAAGTATCGTGTCCCAGCCTGGAGCTTTGACGACGAAAAAGGCCTCGGGATCAAGGTCTGGGCAACCTTCAAAGGCGAAGACGAACCGCGCACTCTTGAGCTGTTGCTGACCCAGGTTCGAACACGCAACTCTACGCTCTGGGCGGAAGACCCGAAGCAGCAAATCGCATACCTGGTCACCAAAAAATGGGCGCGACTCTTCTGCCCTGACGTGATCCTTGGTGTTTACACCCCTGACGAATTCGAGGATTCGTACGGCGGCGAGATCGACATCACCCCCGCCAAACAGACTGCGAACACCGCTGCCGCGGCGGGAGTGTCGTTCGGGCCTAAATCTCCGTCGCCTGAAATCGACGGAGTATTTGCTGACCTTCTAGTCGTCGCGAAGCGCCAGGACATCGAAGCCTACGCAGCAGCTTGGGCGGGCCTCAAGCCGAAGCAGCGTGCGGCAATCGGTCTTGAATGCCACGAAGCACTCAAGAGCATGGCGGCGACCGTTGATGCTGACTTCACCGACATGAGCGGCTCCAACGCAGACCACCCCCATACAGAGAAGGCCGCGTAGTGAGAACTGAGCTTCAGGGCACGGACAAGTGGCATGCAGACCGATCTGGCCGAGTGACAGCCAGCCGCTTTAAAGACGTGTTGGCCTGGGGAAAGCCTGACAAACATGGGAAGCGCGAGCCGATGGGCGCGCGCACCTCCTACATGCGCGAACTGTGCTTCGAGCGGCTGGCAAAGAAGTCCAAACACAACGTCAGCAGCGCCTCCCTGAAATGGGGGCACGCTGAAGAGCAAAAGGCCCAGGACGCCTACGAGATGCTGACCGGCAACATCGTCCTCCCCTCCGAATTCATCGTCCACCCCAGGTACGACTGGCTTGGCTGCTCTCCAGACGGCCTGATCAACGATGACGGCGGCACTGAATCAAAGTGCCCTTTCAACGAAGCAATTCACATCAGGACCTGGCTCGAAGGCATGCCCGAAGAACACATCCCTCAGATTCAGGGATGCATGTTCGTTACGGGTCGCAAGTGGTGGGACTTCATTTCGTTCGATTCCCGTCAGGATGAGGTGTGTCAGCTCTATATCGAGACGATTTACCGCGACGAGAACTACATCGCAAACCTGCACAAGGAGCTGGTCCAGTTCAACCTGGAACTCAATCGCATGGTCGACGAGGTCGCAGACAAGGCGCGGGCGCAAGCCCACCGCCTGGGAGCCTGAGCATTCGCCGCATAACCCGCATCCAGCAACGCAAACGTCAAACCTGGCTCGCATTGCCGGCCAGCGGAATAGAAGAGGCAGGCCATGGCAGCCGAACAAAAGGAGCGCACGGCAAAGCTTGCCGAGAAGCGGCAGGAGCTGGGCGAGCAGGAATTGCGGCACACGGTCCCGCACGGCACCCGGCAGATGCTCGACGAGTTGATGCTCTGGCATAAGGTCGATGAAGTCAGCGAGGCGGTGCAACTGCTGGTGCTGAATGGCCGGGCCGAGGATCTGCCGCTGGCGCCGCCGAGAGTCAAAGGGCCATCCGCCACCATCCGGCACTACTTTCGCCAGGGAATGCGTGATCGACTTGCAGCGCTAACCGCCGAACTGGGCGAGAAGAAAGACCGGTCAACCATCTGGCGACTGATCGCACACGCCCACTCTCTGGGCCCCAAGAAATCCGAAGCCCTCTTCAAAATTAAGCGCCACGGTTACGAGATAACTGAAAACGTAGCGCGCAAATTACGGCAAGCAGGATTTGCCGAATCACTTCAAATGAACGCCGAAGACGAAGGCGAGAACGACTGATAGCCCGTCCTACTCTTTGAGCGCGGGCGGCATGGAGCTACTCGACCTTAATTTTCATCGTTGGCTCCGACTCCATGGTCGGGCGGCGCATTTCGGGGTCATTTGCATCAAGGCATCGGAACTGCAGCTCAGCATTGGCGTAGCGCCCGTATCCCGAATCTCTGGACGCCTCTTTAACCGGCATCAATTGCTTTCCTTTCTTGCCACAGAAGGCATCGGCCTCTTGATATAGCTCAGCTTTTACAGCCGCACCGCCGAAGGTTGAGAAGCTACCGTCCTTCGCAATCATGTAAGTGTCACGCCCCATCGGAACTACACCTGGGCCGGCACAGCCGGAGACGGCCAGGGCTATCGCTGAAATCAGTAGTAGTAGGCGCATCTAAAGCGCTCCTTGCATAAGTGGTAGCAAATCATAGTGCCATCAGACTGACGCTTCATTCTTTTTCACCCTACTCGCTGCATCCGGTAACCGGAGGGCGGCGCCTACCTGAGGTAAACGCAATGCCCGTACTTCACAGCGCAATCCACAAGATCGACAAGAAGCCAGACGGCACCCCGGCCGTTCTGTTCCTTGGCGGCGCCGAGCAAGTCGAAAGCCAGGCCCGCGATGATCTGATGCACCAGTTCAACGAAAGCTACAACGGTACCGCCGGCAAGGGCTGGGGCTTCTTCCATGCTGAATCAGGCGCCTTCCCACTAAGCGGCTGGCTCGGCAAGTACCTGGCTGGAGTCGGTGACTTCCTCAAGTTCAGCACCATCGCTGTCGAGCACCTGGTCAGGCTGATGGAAGAGTCGAACCTCACCACCGGCGGGCACGCCCTCTTCTGCCACTATCAGCAAGGCCTGACCGAATACCTCGTCATCGCCCTGGTGCAGGAAACCGAAGCTGTGACCATGACCGAGGAACTCAGCCTTCTGACGATCAAGCGCCTGGACTTGGATCACATCCGCCTGGCCGCGCGCATCAACCTCAGCGAATGGAAGAGCAACCCGCAGTCGAAGCAGTACATCTCCTATATCAAGGGCAAGCAGGGTCGCAGGATCAACGAGTACTTCCGCGACTTCATCGGCTGCCAGGAAGGGATCGACGGCCCAAGCGAAACCCGGACCCTGCTCAAGGCATTCAGCGACTTTGTTGAAAGCGAGGATCTGCCAGAAGAGTCGGCGCGCGAGAAGACACACACGCTGGTCAGCTACTCCATGGCCCAGGCCAAGCTAGGGGAGCCGATCACCCTTGGCGAGCTGTCAGAGTTGATCGACGAGGACCGCCCGAAGAACTTCTACGACTTCATCAAGGCGAAGGACTACGGGCTTTCTGAGACCCTGCCGCCGGACAAGAAGACCCTCAACAAATTCAGGCGATTCACAGGCCGGGCCGAAGGGCTGTCGATCAGCTTCGAGGCGCACCTGCTGGGCGACAAGATCGAGTTTGACCCGGCCGGAGGCACGCTGACATTGCGCGGCCTGCCTACTCAGCTAACCGAGCAGCTCAAGCGCGCCGCCGCCTGACGACGCAAACTTCCGCGGCTCGCTCTCGTAGGAGGGCGACGCCTGACTGGAGATAATCCATGGACAAAAACACCAAGATCCTGATCACGGAGATACCGGGTGAGTGGACCCAGCGCCAGCGCAACGGCAGTCTCAACGTGTGGAACGGGGCGGATCATCACCGATTTCACCGCACCACTACTGACCTGCCTGAAGTCAGCCTGCGCCCCCCGGAAAATGGCCTGTACGCCGAGCGAATCGAAGGCGCCTGGTACTGGGTTTCTGGTTGCGCCAAGTGCAACGGAACCGGTGAGAAGTACAGCTACGTGGTGTGCGATAAGCACAACGTTTGCCGCTTGTGCAGCACCCACCGCTCGAAGCTCACGGAAACACCGTGGGGCCATCCTGAAGGCTTCACCTGCAAACCTTGCCAGGACGCAGAAGACGCCGTTGCGAAAGCCGCGGCGCTGGCCAAGGTAGCCGAGAGCGAATACGACGAGTGGGACTATCGCAGCCAGGATGAATGCAAATGCCCGCATTGCGCCACGGTCATCCACATCGAGTCTGAAGATTACGGCGACAAGAAAATGACCTGCGACACCTGCGGCGGCGAGTTCGAGCTTGTCACTGAGTACACAATTCAGTTCACCACGACGGTGATTGGCGAACGCCTCACCGCCTGATCCGGCTCCATGCCGGTCACCCGTAATACCCCATATCAACGAATCACGCCAGCCGGCGAGGCAGGCGCACGCTTGGAGATAACCCATGAGCACCTTTGCAGTGTTTGGAATGACCCTCGATGTCGCCAAGACAGAGGCCCGCAAGAAGACGGCTGGCACCCGCAAGAATGCCAAGGCGCCTGGCGGCGTCGAGCCGATACCGGAAGCTGAGTGGCTGGAGCTGGTCGCAAAGCGCACCGAGAAGATTATGGGGGGGGGTACGGTTCGCCAACTCTCACCGCTCTTCGACGCGCCGCAGTACGCCGAGCAGTTCATTGAGCTGGCCCGCAAGACGCTGAGATGCCGTGACATGCAGATCAGGGCCAAGGCCGTGCTGGTGGACGCCAAAGGAAAGCCGATCATCAACGCCAAAACAAAGGCACCCCGCGTGGGGTTTTCGGAGTGGCCGGCAAAGTCGCAGGACCAGGCCGCCTAACTCACCCAAACATCGAGAACTGCCATGACCATCACCTACGGCTCGGTTTGCTCCGGCATCGAGGCTGCAACACAAGCGTGGCACCCGCTGGGCATGCGCGCCGCCTGGTTCGCCGAGATTGAGCCGTTCCCCTCGGCGGTCCTGGCCCACCACTACCCCGACGTGCCGAATCACGGCGACATGACCAAGCTGGCCGCCCTGGTGCTGGCCGGCAAGATCCCGGCGCCGGACGTGCTGGTCGGCGGAACACCATGCCAGGCCTTCTCGGTCGCCGGTATGCGCGAAGGCCTTACCGACCCGCGCGGCGCCCTCACCATCAAATACGTGGAGCTTGCAGATGCAGTTGACTATGTTCGCGACGGCCAGCGAAAGCCCGCCAGCGTTATCGTCTGGGAGAACGTCCCCGGCGTCCTCAGCGACAAAGGGAACGCCTTCGGATGCTTTCTTGGCGCGCTTGCTGGGGAAGACTGCGAGCTGCAGCCTCCAGGGAAGAAATGGCAGGACGCTGGTTGTGTGTATGGACCCAAAAGAACAATCGCGTGGCGGGTCCTGGACGCCCAATATTTCGGCCTGGCCCAACGACGCCGTCGTGTGTTCGTTGTCGCAAGTGCTCGAGACGGGTTCGATCCCACCGAGGTACTTTTTGAGCGCGAAGGCGTGCGCCGGGATTCTCCGCCGCGCCGAGGCGAGGGGCAAGACGTTGCCGGGACCATTGCGGGTGGCGCTCGAAAGAATGGCGGATATAGCGCCGACGACATCCCTCACGTAACAGCGCCACTAACTACCAACCCATATGGCGACCATGAGGCTAGGGAATCCCTCCTAGTGTTTGGAGGAAACAACACCACTGGCCCGATTGAAGTTGCTCCAGCACGTAATGCATGCGCCAGCGCCAGCGGAAGGATGGACTTCGAAAGCGAAGCCTTTGTAGTACACGGCACGCAAGATCCTTGTGTAAGCATCGGCCAAGCGCACGCACTGGGCCGGAACAACGGGCAGGAGAACGCGGTATTGGCCTTCTCCTGCAAGGATCACGGCGCCGACGCCGGAGCAATCGCACCTACGCTGCGCGCAATGAATCACTCAGGCAGCCACGCCAACGCCGGCGGCCAGGTCGCCGTGTGCATCACCGGGGACATCACCCACACGCTGAAAGCCGAAGGATTCGACGGTAGCGAGGACGGTACCGGGCGCGGCCAGCCGATTGTTGCATGTCGAGAAGTGGCCCAGACGCTGACCTGCAACTACGGGAAGCAGGTCGACAACACTGATTCAGCCCTGGGCCCCAACGTAGTGTCCTTTACCAGCTCAGTGCGCCGCCTCACGCCGAGGGAGTGCGAACGCCTTCAGGGCTTCCCCGACGACTACACGCGCATCCCTTGGCGCGGGAGAGTTTTGGGTTTGTGCCCGGACGGGCCCCGCTACAAGGCGATCGGCAACAGCAAGGCCGTCACCGTGGTTCGCTGGATCGGCCGGCGCCTGCTACAGCAGCTTTAAGCCCGGCCGGCAATCAACCTGGCGCCAACCTCGCGCCCAGCAACCTGCGCCAGGCCACGGTCAACATAGGTTCGGTCACCTGCAACAACCGGCTCCACCACCTCACCACCGCGCTTTATCTCGACGTTGATACGCCAGGTCTCCCGGCCTTCCTCGTCCTTGTCGCACTCCATGTAGTTCCAAACCTGAAAGCCTTCGATCTCATCGTAAATATCGTGCTTGGTCATGGTCCTGCCCATTTAGAGGAAGGGGCCATCGTAGCACCACACCGCCCGGGCATGGCCCGGCAAGGATTCCCCGTGAAACGGATTTACCTCAGCGGCCCCATGACCGGCCTGCCCGGCCTCAACTTCGCCGCCTTCCACGCCATGACCACCAACCTGCGCGCCGGCGGCCACACCGTCACCAACCCCGCCGAACTGAACCCAGACGGCGGCACCTGGAACGACTGCATGCGCCGCGACATTGCCGCCCTGATGGACTGCGACACCGTGGCCACCCTGCCCGGCTGGCAAGAATCGAAGGGCGCCCAGCTCGAAGTCCTGATTGCCCAGCACCTCGGCATGACGGTTGTGAATGCCCATGATCTGGTAACGAGGGAGGCTGTATGAGCGAGTTCAAGCGCGAAGACCGCTACATCATCATCAAGCGCAGCGACCTGAAAAAGGTTCCTGTGGCGTATCGCAGCGCCTTGGTTGATCCGATGTTCTCGCTGCGATCCCACCTGCCTCGCCGCGAGTGCGTGGTGGTCGAGCACGACTGGCCGGAGTACCACCTTGTCTGGGCCATGATTGAACACCGCATGGCCGGCAAGCCGGTCCCAGACTTCAACCTGTGGCGCCGCGCTGACGCCCTGCAAGCCCTGCTGACCGCAGCGGATGAGCGGGCGGATGTGCTGGAGACTGCTCTGGCCGGGATGCTGTTTGCTTTCGATGACGGCGTGGGCCGTAAGTGGTCCGAAGACCTTCTTGACTTCGCTCGCAAGCTGACGGCTGCCAAGGAATTCAAGGCCGCACTCAAGCCAGCAGAGGGTGGTGGCGATGCTTAAATATCCTCTCGAAGTAAATAGCGTTGGCAGCGACACCTACATTGTGATGAGTCGCGGTCACCACGACCTGCGCGAGTTCATGGTTGAGGCCGTAAAAGATTACGAAGGCTGGAATCTTGGCGGCGCCGTGCACAAGTGGTGCAAATCTGTCCCTGATCGCTCCGGCGAATTCGACATGCGCTACGTGTTTGTGGATGAGGGAACTCGCGGCGCATGGCCAGCAACTTACGCCTTTGAATATGGCGAAGGCTATGAAGAGTGGAAGCAACCATGAAACCCAACTCCCCGCCTACTGCTGGTGCCTGCTGGCACTGGCACAACTGATTTGATGTAACCCCTCCCCCTTCAAAGTCAGCCGCTATAGCGGCAAGGACGAAGTCATGCCCGTGGAAAATGGAAAAGAAGTATTCGAATTGAACGGCGGCCAACCTGCACCACCTCCATTGCTCGCCTTCATGGTCGGCGACTGCGATTGGGTTGCGGCTGTAGATGAGGCAGGCGCACGTCGCGTGCTCGAGGAAATGAACGGCGAAGAGCCAGGCGCCTACGACGACTGGGATGTTGAGCAGGTCAGTGATGAATGGCTAGACAAGCCGTGGTGCGATGAGGATGACCGCACGAAGATCGTCGGCACTTTGCGCGAATGGCTGGCCGCCGCCACTGAGCCGGCATATCTCGCAGGGACGGAATAGAGCCATGACCACAATCAAAGAACGCCCCATCCTGTTCTCGGCGCCGATGGTGCGCGCCATCCTGGAAGGCCGGAAGACGGTCACCCGGCGGGCGGTCCGCGTAGGGTTCAACCCGGAAGACCTTGAGGGCTCGCTGAGTGCGAGTGAATGCCGGAAACTCTATCGCGAGCTGCCGCAGTACTTCGGCCCCTCCTACTTCTGCCCATACGGCCAGCCCGGCGACCGGCTGTGGGTGCGCGAGACCTGGTACTGCGATCACTTTGAAGTCATGCGCGGCCCCTACCTAAAGCCGGATGACCTGGATTTCGGTGAAGCGATCGAAGACGGGACACTGGTCTACGCCGCCGACGGGCTGACCCCGTACGAGCAGGAGCAGCCAACCTGGAAGCCGTCGATCCATATGCCGCGCTGGGCCAGCCGCATCCTGCTGGAGATCACCAAAGTTCGCGTCGAGCGGTTGCAGGACATCAGCCGCGCCGATATACGGGCGGAAGGCCTGCAGTGTCCGCCGGAGCTGGCAAGCGATGACGTTTCACCGAATTACCGAGACTGGTACCCGGCGGCTTGGAAGGAGCTGTGGGATTCCACCGGCGGCAACTGGGACGCCAACCCGTGGGTATGGGTGGTCGAGTTCAGCCGGGTGACGCCATGATCGCCCCCCCTCTGGTTCGCCTACGTCTTCATCTACAAGGGGCCGAGGCCATGAGTACGACCGCAGTGAAAACGCAAGATCTGACCGGGGCGGCTCTGGATTGGGCGGTGGCAGGAGCCACTAATGAAAAGGGCTACTGGGCTGAGTTGTTCCAGCAATGCGTCATCACCGGTAAAACGCTTGGCGGAATCAGCCTCAAGTACTCGCCGTCTACCGACTGGAGTCAGGCAGGCCCTTTGCTTGAGAAGCACAAAATCGGATTTGGCCCGGTGCGTGGTGGCTGGGTAGCTCACCCGAATCGACCGAACGAGCCAACAGACTGGATGCGGGCTGAAGCGCCACTGGTTGCGATCTGTCGCGCCATCGTCGCTGACAAGCTTGGCATGGTCGTGACGGTTCCAGCCGAACTCATCCAGTAATAACCCTACCCCCCTACATGCCTGCCGGTGAGCGAACTCACGATAACTGGCTGTCGATCCATCGCTCCGCAGCGGCCATTGCGTCACCCAGCGCCGCCGGATAGTCAGGCCATGGGCCCGTCAGCTCGGCGGCAACTTCGCCCAATCCTTCAACGGATGCCGGCTCAATGATTCTCGCAAATGCGGGTACATCATCGTTTGGTCGCCTCCATTCGAACTTGAGAAACAACGTATGCCCCCGATAGGTGTGAACGACTGGAACATCGAGATTGTGTGACACGCGCCCTCCCTGACACATGAGCAAGTTGAACAGTATTTGTAGCTCTTTTTCGCACCCTTCGCCATCGAGGCACTTCGCTATCAACTTCTGCTGCCCAGCGCGGCAAGGACACCCCATGTACGCAACGAAACTTACCCTGCTCATCACGGCCATCGTGCTGTACGTGGCGGGGTCCACCTTCTGGTTTTTCTGGCAGGTGCCGGAGCTGCTCTCCACCGGTACCGACCAGACCCTGATCGCAGCATTCGCCGGCTCAGTTGCCTGGGCGCTGCTCACCTTCGGTTTCATCATCCACATCATCAAGACAGCGCGGCCTACAGCGGGCGGCGGGAGGCATTAATGGCAGAGGCCCAGGAAAGACCGGAAACGTTTCAACTCGACAAAGTGCCAGAGGCGCGAATGGCCGAGATCATCGGTACCACCAAGCGGGCGCTGGAGGGAAAGCGCGACCGTGGGGCAATCCCAGAAGGTGTCTGGAACAAGATAGATGGCAGGATTTTTTACAGCATCAGGAGATATGAGACATGGCTAGAAAGCCAATGGGCCTGCCCGCAGGAGTTGAGTTTGCCGGCCAGTCAGTCCGAATTCGCTTTACTTGGCGAGGGGAGCGGCGCTGCGAGACTCTCGCACATCCCCAAACACCAAAAGGCATCAAGGCGGCAGCCGATCTACGTGATCAAGTAATCAGCCTGGCGAAACATGGGGTTTTGGATGATCAGCGATATGCTGAACTGTTCCCAAACTCCAGCTACACCCCGATGTCGCTGGTGATGACCTTCGGCGAATACGCCCAAGCATGGATCAATAGTCTGGAGATCGTACCTGGGACACGTAGAAACTACTTGGCAACGATCAACGCCTACTGGATGCCTTGGCTGGGCCAGCTCCCTATCAACGCAATCACGCCAATGGTCCTGCGCAAAGTAATCAGCCGGACGGTGTGGGAGTCCCCGTCAGTCAAGCGTGAGGCAATCTCCCGCGTAACATCCCTGCTAAAAGCTGCTGTCCAGGACGAGTTGATAGATCGGAACCCGGCCACGCCCATAAAACTGCCCAAGAAGGTGCGGAAACAGGTAGAGCCGTTTTCAAGCGAGGAAGCGGACGCAATCATTGAATGGATGTATGCGAACTTTCAAAAGCCAGCGGCACGGATCTATGCAGCCTACTTTGAATTCGCCTTTTACAGTGGGATGAGGACTGGGGAGTTAGCGGCGCTGCGCTGGGAAGAGGTCGACCAACAAAAGCGCGTAGCGCACGTTTGCCGAATCGTTGTTGATGGGGAGGTAGAAGAGCGCACTAAGACCAAGTACGCAAGAACGGTGATGCTCAACAGTCGTGCCCTGAAGGCACTTGAGCAGGCCCGGCAGATTGCGGAATCCAGGGCGACGCAGCGGCGAAGAGTGAGCAAGGAGTCGCCGTACGTGTTTCCACCATCGGGAGGCTCGGAGTTTATCCGATGGGCAAACCGGTCAGGTGACCAGTTCGTCAAGGCTCTGGAAGCCCTGGAAATAGCCCCACGGCCTCAGTACAACTGCCGCCACACATATGCCACTATGTGCCTAATGGCCGGCATGAACCCGGCATTCATCGCGGACCAGCTTGGACACAGTGTCCAAGTGCTTCTGACAACCTATGCCAAATGGTTGTCGTCAACTACCGACTGGTCAGAAGTTGGAAAGCTTGAACAATCCATGATTGGTACAAAATTGGTACAACCCTAACCAATCATCGGCTTATAGCCTTTATGTAAAGGCTCTCTATCAGTTTCTGATCCATACTAATAATATGTAACGTCATTTTTCATATAGCCGGTCACACCCGGTATTTTTCTACCTTTTAGCGAGTTCATCCGCGTGAATATTCGTCTTTCTCTTGTCAGCCTGTTCTTCGCATTCGCCGGCACCGTCGCCAACGCCAGCGAAACCACCCTGGCCCCACGGGACACCTCGCAACTGCACATCGCTTCGGGCAGCGCGATGTTGGTGGACCTGCAAACCAACAAGGTGATCTACGCCAGCAACCCCGACGTAGTGGTGCCGATTGCTTCCGTCACCAAATTGATGACCGGCATGGTGGTGCTGGACGCCAAGCAGAATATGGACGAGTACATCTCCATCAACATCAGCGACACCCCGGAAATGAAAGGGGTGTTCTCGCGGGTCAAGCTCAACAGCGAGATGCCGCGCAAGGAGATGTTGCTGATTACCCTGATGTCCTCGGAAAACCGCGCCGCCGCCAGCCTGGCCCATCACTATCCGGGCGGCTATGCCGCGTTTATTGCCGCGATGAACGCCAAGGCCAAGGCCCTGGGCATGAACAGCACGCGCTATGTCGAGCCGACCGGTCTGTCGATCCATAACGTGTCTACCGCCCGCGACTTGAGCAAGCTGGTGCAGGCCGCGCGCAAGTACCCGATGCTCACGCAATTGAGCACCACTAAGGAAAAGACCGTGTCGTTCCGCAAGCCCAACTACACCCTGGGCTTTTCCAACACCGATCACCTGGTCAACCGTGCCAACTGGGATATCAAGCTGACCAAGACCGGCTTCACCAACCAGGCCGGCCACTGCCTGGTGCTGGTGACCAGCATGGGCAATCGCCCGGTGTCGCTGGTGATCCTCGATGCCTTCGGCAAGTTCACACACTTTGCCGATGCCAGCCGCATTCGCAAGTGGATTGAAACCGGCAAGAGCGGCTCGGTGCCGGACGTAGCCCTGCAATACAAGGCCGACAAGAACCTCAAGGCCCGCCAGACCGGGGTCGCCCAGTCCCACTGAGGCACGGTTGACAGGCACAAAAAACGGCGCCCTCGGGCGCCGTTTGCATTATGGCTGCTTCGGCCTTTCGGCCATCACCTTGAGTGCCTGGGCGGCCGCCTGTTCCTGGCCGGCCTGGGCCGTGGCGTTGGCGGCCTGCTGCCACCTACCCGCATCCAGGTTGGCCGGCAACTGGCTTGGCCGCTGGACCAGCACCGCCCACTGGCCGGCGCTTTTCCAGGCGGACTCGAAGTCGCTGAACGCCACTGGGCGCCTCCGGTCCCTGGCAACTCGCAACACCACCGTACTGTTTTGCTGATTAAACCCCACCAGCACCGCATAACGCGGCTCGGCCCATAGCGTCGAGCCCTCGGTAATCCGCACCATCACCGGGTAGCCCGCCGCCACCTGCGCCAACAGCGCGGTCAGCTTGGGGTCCAGCGGATACACCAGCATCCCGTACTCACGCGCCAGTACCTGCATATTGCGCTCAAGGTCGGCTTCACCGCCCGGCAAGTGCAATGGCTTATCCAGCAACCCCGGTGTAATCACAATGCCTTGTTGCGACAGCATGCTAGCCAAAGCGGCCGGACCACCCTGATAGGTGTCACCGCGAAACGCCGGCACCCCGTTGAGCTCTACGCGCTCGGGCAAACCGCGGAGGTTCGAGGGAGTGGGATGCCCCGCACACGCGGCCAAGCCGAGGACGCAGGCAGCCACCAACAAGGATGTTTTGAGGTTCGACCGTAAACGCAACTTCTTCACTCTCTTGATCATCAGCGGGCTGGGGCGTTGATCATAGGGCGCCCGGGGACGCGGGTATAGCCTTGGGCCACAGTAAAAAGCCCGGCATAGAGCAAACAAGTTGGATGTACACGACCATTGGTCAATAGCACGCAACCGGGAGGCAGCTAGACTGTCCATTGCAAAGACAGTGAGTGCCCTGCACAGGGCAAAAGGAGGCACTTATGAGCCTGACAACCACGATTTTCATGCTGGTGCTTAGCTGGCTGGCCGTCGCCGGCGCCATGTTGTGGGGGGTCTTGCGCGTGACCCGCCGGCACCATCATCCACAACCCAAACCCGCTGCACACGCCAAGAGCCACAAGCCAGTCGCGCATCACGCCTGAGCCCAGCCAGGAGCCGGCAGGCAGCCGGCCCCTACAGATCTAGGCCAGCTGTTTGCGAGCGACCGCAACTGACGCTGCCAGCATCGCCCGCAGTAACACCGCGCACCCCGCCGCCAGGTCATCCGGTGCCGCATTTTCGATCTCGTTATGGCTGATCCCGCCTTCACACGGCACAAATATCATCCCCGCCGGCCCCAGTTCAGCGACGAAGATCGCGTCGTGCCCGGCGCCACTGACGATATCCATGTTCGACAACCCCAGGCCATTGGCCGCCTCACGCACTGCATCGACACAGCCCTTATCGAAATACAGCGGTGGGAAATCGGCGGTGGGCACCATTTCGAAGGTCAGGCCGTGCTTGGCGCAGGTGTCGTCGATCACCTGGCGCACCTGGGCAATCATCGAATCCAGGCTCCCCGGTTCCAGGTGGCGGAAGTCGAGGGTCATGCGCACTTCGCCGGGGATCACATTGCGCGAGCCCGGGTAGGCTTGCAGGCAACCCACGGTGCCACAGGCATGGGGCTGATGGCCGAGGGCTGCGGCGTTGACCGCAGCCACCACTGCCGAAGCGCCGACCAGAGCGTCCTTGCGCAGATGCATCGGCGTCGGCCCGGCATGAGCCTCAACGCCGCGCAGGGTCAGGTCGAACCATTTCTGGCCAAGCGCCCCCAGCACCACGCCGATGGTTTTGCGTTCGTCTTCCAGGATCGGCCCCTGTTCGATATGGGCTTCGAAATAGGCCCCCACCTTATGCCCGCTGACCGGCCGGGTGCCCGCATAGCCAATCGCATTCAGTGCATCGCCCACCGTGACGCCCTCGGCGTCGGTCTTGGCCAGGGTGTCTGCCAGGGTGAATTTCTCGGCGAACACCCCGGAGCCCATCATGCACGGTGGGAAGCGCGAGCCTTCTTCGTTGGTCCACACCACCACCTCCAGCGGCGCCTCGGTTTCGATCTTCAGGTCATTGAGCGTGCGCAACACCTCCACACCCGCCAGTACACCGAAGCAGCCATCGAACTTGCCGCCAGTGGGTTGGGTGTCGATATGGCTGCCGGTCATCACCGGCGCCAGCGCCGGGTTGCGCCCCGGGCGGCGAGCAAAGATATTGCCCACCCCATCGACGGTCACAGTGCACCCCGCCGCCTCGCACCACTGCACAAACAGATCCCGGGCCTGACGATCAAGGTCGGTCAGGGCCAGGCGACACACACCGCCTTTGGGGGTAGCGCCAAGCTTGGCGAGGTCCATCAACGACTGCCACAGGCGGTCGCGGTTGATGTGCTGATGGGTGGGTTGCAGAACGTCGATGGCAGCGTTCATGGGGATCTCCTCAGGCAATATTATTGTTTGAGTCGGCGCGATATCCGTGGGGGCTGGCTTGCCTGGGATGGCGGCGGGTCAGTTACCACCGCTATCGCAGGCAAGCCAGCTCCCACATTGACCGCATTTACGACGGAAATTTAGCGGCGATAGGACTGGTTTTGCGCTTGCTGCACAGCCCGTAATACAACACCCCGCCCAATGCCGATCCGGTAAACCAGCCGTAGCTGTAGAACCAGCTGAAGGCATCGCTGCCCAACGACAGCAAGGTCAGCACCACCGGCACACCGAAAGCGATAAAACCCGCCACGTTCCAGGCCGGGTACACGTCATCGCGGTACAGCCCCGCCAGGTCAAGTTGCTGGCGACGGATCAGGAAATAGTCCACCACCATGATCCCGGCAATCGGCCCCAACAGGCTCGAATAACCCAGCAACCAATTGGAATACACGGTTTCCAGGCTGACATCGGACACGATCAGGCCGAGCTTTTTCAGCAGTTCGTGGGCCATCAACGCCAGCCCCACCAGGCCGGTGAGTATCACGGCGGTGGTGCGGTTGATCAGCTTGGGCGCGATGTTCTGGAAGTCGTTGGTGGGCGAGACAATATTGGCCGCCGTGTTGGTCGACAGCGTGGCAATGATGATCAGCGCCATCGCCACCGCGACCCACACCGGGCTCTGGATGTGCCCGATCAGGGTCACCGGGTCGGAGACGCTGACCCCCACCAGTTTCACCGAGGCGGCGGTCATGATCACGCCCAGGGCGGCGAACAGGAACATGGTCAGCGGCAGGCCGAAAATCTGCCCCAGGATCTGGTCCTTCTGGCTTTTGGCATAACGGCTGAAGTCAGGAATATTCAGGGACAAGGTGGCCCAGAACCCGACCATCGCGGTCAGCCCGGCCATAAAGTACCCCGTCAGGCTCGCCCCTTCTGGCCGCTTGGGCGGGATCGCCATCAACTCGCTGAGCGACACATTGGGCAACGCCCACACCAGCAGGCCGATACCCACGGCCACCAGCAGCGGTGCCGACAGGGTTTCCAGCCATTTGATCGACTCGGCACCGCGCAGCACCACCCACAGGTTCAGCACCCAGAAGATCATGAAGCCGATCACCTCACCGGTGCCGCCCAGGCTCTTCCAGCCCTCGAAGATCGAACCGAGGAACAAGTGGATCGCCAGCCCGCCGAACATCGTCTGGATACCGAACCAGCCGCAGGCCACCAGCGCCCGGATCAGACACGGCACATTGGAACCAAGGATGCCGAAGGATGAACGCAGCAGCACCGGGAACGGAATGCCGTACTTGGTGCCCGGAAAGGCATTCAGCGTCAGGGGCACCAGCACCACGATATTGGCCAGCAGGATCGCCACCAGCGCCTCGCCCACCGACAAGCCGAAGTACGCGGTGAGCACCCCGCCCAGGGTGTAGGTCGGCACACAGATCGACATGCCGACCCACAGCGCGGTGATGTGCCACTTGTTCCAGGTTCGTTCGTGCACCTTGGTCGGTGCCATATCGTGGTTGTAACGGGGGCTGTCGAGGACGTCGCTGCCGGCGTCGAGTTCATACAGGCCGTCGCGTTCTATGACTTGCGATCTGTTCTGTTGCATGGCCGCTCCACGGTTTTTTTGAATTATTGTTGCTCATCCGGCGTTCAACGCTGGATGGCCGCAGTCCCGCATGGACAACATGACATCACGGACCCGGCCAACCGGCAGCGCACTCAATTACCGTGCCGCACACCTTCACCGCATCCGTACCGCTTATATAACTGGCTGATGTTTATCAGCTTTATTTTGTTTACCGAAAAGTCCCACGGCACTTTCAACGTTACTCAGGCCAAATAACGCAGAAGTTGTCCGAACAATCAGGACTCAATCTGGTGCAACACAATTATTTTTATTACTGCCTGCCGTCAAGAGGCAACTCTCAAGCGTCTGATTTGCAATAGGAAATGTTGCTCATATTGGGAACCTGTCAAGTGCGTCAAAATGGTGAGAGGTCGCTACATTTTGGTGATTTTCAGTTTTTATTCTTGTAAATCAACGAGTTATTACGGATATATACTTATAAAAAATAATCTTGATCATTCGAAAAACTCGGGCTAGTTTCTATTCCTGTCACCGATGACAAGAATAGATTCTGTACGGTGAGCAGAACTACAACACTTAGAACTGGCATAAGCCGGTCAAGCCCCTGAGGAACTCGGCATGTCTCTGTTGATCCGCGGCGCCACCGTTGTTACCCATGATGAAAGTTATCCAGCCGATGTCTTGTGCGCAGACGGTCTAATCCGCGCTATTGGCACTGATCTGGAGGTGCCCGCCGGCACCGAGATACTCGATGGCAGCGGCCAATACCTGATGCCCGGCGGTATCGACCCCCATACCCACATGCAACTGCCCTTCATGGGCACCGTGGCCAGCGAGGACTTCTTCAGCGGTACGGCAGCAGGCCTGGCGGGCGGGACCACGTCGATCATCGACTTCGTGATTCCCAACCCGCAGCAGTCGTTGCTGGAGGCCTTCCATCAGTGGCGCGGCTGGGCCGAGAAGTCGGCGGCCGACTACGGGTTTCATGTCGCGATTACCTGGTGGAGCGAACAGGTGCGCGAGGAAATGGCCGAGCTGGTAAGCCACCACGGCATCAACAGCTTCAAGCACTTCATGGCCTACAAGAACGCGATCATGGCCGCCGACGACACCCTGGTCGCCAGCTTCGAACGCTGCCTGGAACTGGGCGCAGTGCCCACCGTGCATGCAGAGAACGGCGAGCTGGTGTATCACCTGCAACGCAAGCTGATGGCCCAGGGCATCACCGGGCCCGAAGCCCATCCGCTGTCGCGCCCTTCACAAGTGGAAGGCGAAGCGGCCAGCCGGGCGATCCGGATTGCCGAAACCATCGGCACGCCGCTGTACCTGGTGCATGTTTCGACCCAGGAAGCCCTCGACGAAATCACCTACGCCCGCGCCAAGGGCCAGGCGGTCTACGGCGAGGTCCTGGCCGGGCACCTGCTGCTGGACGACAGCGTGTACCAGCATCCCGACTGGCAAACCGCAGCGGGCTACGTGATGAGCCCGCCCTTCCGCCCCCGCGGGCATCAAGACGCACTGTGGCGCGGCCTGCAATCGGGCAACCTGCACACCACCGCGACCGACCACTGCTGCTTCTGCGCCGACCAAAAGGCCGCCGGGCGTGACGACTTCAGCAAGATCCCCAACGGCACCGCCGGCATCGAAGACCGCATGGCGCTGCTGTGGGACGAAGGCGTCAACAGCGGGCGCCTGTCGATGCAGGAGTTTGTCGCATTGACCTCCACCAACACCGCAAAAATCTTCAACCTCTACCCACGCAAGGGGGCGATCCGCGTCGGTGCCGATGCCGACCTGGTGCTGTGGGATCCCCAGGGCACACGGACCATCTCGGCCAAGACCCACCACCAGCGGGTGGACTTCAATATCTTCGAAGGCAAGACCGTACGCGGCGTACCCAGCCACACCATCAGCCAGGGCAAGCTGGTGTGGGTCGATGGCGACCTGCGCGCCGAGCGTGGTGCCGGGCGCTATGTCGAACGGCCGGCGTATCCGGCGGTGTTCGAGCAGCTGCGCAAGCGGGCCGAGCATTCCAGGCCAGTCGCGATAAACCGCTGAAATCGCCACTCGCAGGCAAGCCAGCTGCCACCCGTTGATAGGTGAACCCGATCAAATGTGGGAGCAGGCTTGCCCGCGATGAGGCCAGTGCAAACAACAAAAAACCAATGCCCGCCAGAGGCAAAAAAACCGTGAGGCCCTTACCGTGATCCAGACCCTGAACCACCTCCCCCACCCCAACGAAGATGGGGCGACCCTCGCCAGCCATTTCACCGACCTGGCACCGCCCCTCAATGCCCGCCAGGCCCACCTGGAAGCCTCGCGCTGCCTGTATTGCTACGACGCGCCGTGCGTCAACGCGTGCCCCAGCGAGATCGACATCCCCTCGTTCATTCGCAATATCCACACCGACAACGTCCAGGGCGCGGCGCAGAAGATTCTCTCGGCCAATATCCTCGGCGGCAGTTGCGCCCGGGTCTGCCCGACAGAAATCCTCTGCCAGCAGGCCTGTGTGCGCAACCACAGCGACGAATGCGCCCCGGTGCTGATCGGCCTGTTGCAACGCTATGCCATCGACAACGCGCACTTTGAGCAACACCCGTTCCAGCGCGCCGCCCCTACCGGCAAGCGCATCGCGGTGGTCGGTGCCGGGCCTGCGGGGCTGTCCTGCGCCCATCGCAGTGCCTTGCATGGGCATGACGTGGTGATTTTCGAAGCCCGGGAAAAAGCCGGCGGCCTCAATGAATACGGGATCGCCAAGTACAAACTGGTGGATGACTTCGCCCAGCAGGAGCTGGATTTCCTCTTGCAGATCGGCGGCATCGAAATCCGCCACGGCCAGCGCCTGGGCGACAACCTGAGCCTGAGCGACCTGCACCAGCAATTCGACGCGGTATTCCTCGGCCTGGGCCTGGCCGCCAGCAAACACCTGGGCCTGCCCCACGAAGACGCCCCCGGCCTGCTCGCCGCCACCGACTACATCCGTGAGCTGCGCCAGGCCGACGACCTCAGCCAACTGCCCCTGGCCGACCGCTGCATCGTGCTCGGTGCCGGCAATACCGCCATCGACATGGCCGTCCAAATGGCTCGCCTGGGCGCGCGGGACGTCAACCTGGTATATCGCCGTGGCCTTGCCGACATGGGCGCCACCGACCATGAACAGGAGATCGCCAAGGCCAACCAGGTCCGCCTGCTGACCTGGGCCCAACCCGACACCGTGCTGCTGGACGACCACGGCCAGGTACGCGGTATGCGCTTTGCCCGCACGCGCCTGGAAAACGGCCGGCTGCACACCACCGGCGAAACCTTCGAGCTGGCGGCCGATGCGATCTTCAAGGCCATCGGCCAAGGCTTCGACGAGCAGGCCTTGCACGATCCCCTGGCCCAGCAACTGCAACGCCAGGGTGAACGGATCTTTGTCGATGCGCAGCTGCAAACCAGCATCCCCGGCGTGTATGCCGGCGGCGATTGCATCAGCCTCGGGCAAGACCTCACCGTCCAGGCCGTGCAACACGGCAAGCTGGCCGCCGAGGCCATGCACGCTCAACTCATGCTCAACGTGGAGGCTGCGTAAATGGCCGATCTCTCGATTGTCTTCGCCGGTATCAAAGCCCCCAACCCGTTCTGGCTGGCCTCTGCGCCACCCACCGACAAAGCCTACAACGTGGTCCGCGCCTTTGAGGCCGGCTGGGGTGGCGTGGTCTGGAAAACCCTGGGTGAGGACCCGGCGGCGGTCAACGTCTCGTCCCGTTATTCGGCGCACTTTGGCGCCAACCGCGAAGTGCTGGGTATCAACAATATCGAGCTGATTACCGACCGCTCCCTGGAGATCAACCTGCGGGAAATCACCCAGGTGAAAAAGGACTGGCCGGACCGCGCACTGATTGTGTCGTTGATGGTGCCGTGCGTCGAAGAGTCATGGAAAAACATTCTGCCCCTGGTAGAAGCCACCGGTTGCGATGGCATCGAACTGAACTTCGGCTGCCCCCACGGCATGCCGGAACGGGGCATGGGCGCGGCCGTGGGCCAGGTGCCAGAGTACGTGGAACAGGTGACACGCTGGTGCAAGACCTACTGTTCGCTGCCGGTGATCGTCAAGCTCACGCCCAACATCACCGATATTCGCGTGGCCGCCCGTGCCGCGTATCGCGGGGGCGCCGACGCGGTGTCGCTGATCAATACCATCAACTCCATCACCAGCGTCGACCTGGAGCGCATGGTCGCCCTGCCGATCGTCGGCACCCAAAGCACCCACGGCGGCTACTGCGGCTCGGCGGTGAAGCCGATTGCCTTGAACATGGTCGCCGAAATTGCCCGCGATCCCCAGACCCAGGGCCTGCCGATCTGTGGGATCGGCGGCATCGGCAACTGGCGCGATGCCGCAGAATTCGTGGCCCTGGGCTGCGGTGCAGTGCAGGTGTGCACGGCGGCGATGCTGCATGGTTTTCGGATTGTCGACGAGATGAAGGATGGCTTGTCGCGGTGGATGGACAGCCAGGGCTACAGCAGCCTGCAGGATTTTTCCGGGCGCGCGGTGGGCAACACCACGGACTGGAAGTACCTGGACATCAACTACCAGGTCATCGCCAAGATTGACCAGGCCGCATGCATCGGCTGCGGGCGTTGCCATATTGCCTGTGAAGACACCTCGCACCAGGCGATTGCCAGCCTCAAGCAGGCCGATGGCACCCACGTGTACCAAGTGATCGACGACGAATGCGTGGGCTGCAACCTGTGCCAGATCACCTGCCCGGTGGCGGATTGCATCGAGATGGTGCCGATGGACACTGGCAAGCCGTTTCTCAACTGGACCCAGGATCCGAGGAACCCCTATCGGGAGGCTGTGTAACCATTTAAATCGCTATCGCAGGCAAGCCAGCTTCCACATTTCAATGGTGTGAATCCAATCCAATGTGGGAGCTGGCTTGCCTGCGATGAGGCCCTCAACCTCTCCCCAAAGCTCAGGGTTCCAAGCCAATCCCCCGCAAAATCACACTGGTCACCGTCTGCACCGCCCGCTCGAACTGCATATCCGACAGCGCCTGATGGTCGTTGAGGATCATCACCTGGTGATCGAAGTCGGCATAGTGCTGGGTCGAGGCCCAAATCATATACAGCAGGCTCGACGGCTCCACCGCGAGGATGCGCTTATCTTCCACCCACTGGCGGATCTTCGCTTCCTTCATCTTGGCCCAATCGTAGAGGCTCGCATCCAGCGCTTCGCCGAGGGTCGGCGCGCCGTGGATGATTTCATTGGCCCAGACTTTCGAGCCATAGGGGCGGCTGCGCGAGTGCTGCATCTTCGCCCGGATGTAGCTGCTGAGCACCACCCGTGGGTCATCGAACATTTCGAAGCACAGCGCATCCTGCTTCCACACTTCCAGCAGGTCGAACAACACCGCGCTGTACAACTCGCTCTTGGTGCTGAAGTAGTAATGCAGGTTGGAGCGCGGCAGTTGCGCCTGTTCGGCAATGTCGGCCATGGCGGTGCTGCCATAGCCTTTTTCGGCGAAGACCTTTTCAGCGGCCAGCAGAATCTTTTCGACGTTGACCCGACGGATACCGATCTTGTGATTGCCCATAGGGGCTCCCTGACAACGACATGCCTGGAAGACTACCATCCGCTCTAGATCGGGGCGACAGCCTGAGTGGAAACTTCGTACACTGCCCGCTCCTCCCCTTGATAGGTAGTGCACGATGTTGATCAAGAACACGTTGATGGCGGTTGCCTTGCTGACCTCTCTGCTGGGCGCCCAGGCGGCCTTGGCCCACGCCCACCTGAAAAGCACCACGCCGGCGGCCGACAGCACCGTCGCGGCCCCCGCCGACCTGCGCCTGGTGTTTTCCGAAGGCGTCGAAGCCACGTTCACCAAGGTGTCCCTGAGCAGGGACGGCACCGAAGTGGCGGTCAAGGGCCTGGAAACCCCGGACAAAGACAAGAAAACCCTGGTGGTGACCCCGGCCGCCCCGTTGGCTGCCGGCACCTACAAGGTCGAGTGGCACGCCATCTCGGTCGATACCCACAAGAGCGCAGGCAGCTACAGCTTCAAGGTCGGCCAATAACCCATGGCAACCCTGCTGGTGCTGTGCCGTTTCCTGCACTTTATGGCGGTGCTGCTGATGTTCGGGGCCAGTGTGTTCCGCCCCTTGCTCCTGGGCACCAAGCCCCAGCCGGCAGTGGACCGGCAACTGGCGCGCCTCACCGGGCCACTGGCCTGGCTGGCCCTGGGCAGCGGCGTGGCGTGGCTGCTGTTGATCAGTGCCAGCATGGCCGGCAGCGACTTGCTGGCGCTGGACCTTGCAACGGTGCAATTGGTGCTGGGCAAGACTTTTTTCGGCCAGGTCTGGAGCGTGCACCTGCTGTTGAATGGCCTGTTGGTGCTGAGCTTGCTGACACGTTGCAACCGCGCGCGCCTGCCCCTGACGGCGCTGCTCCTGGCAACCCTGGCCCCCGTGGGCCATGGCGCCATGCTCAGTGGCCTGAGCGGGCAATTGCTGATCCTCAACCAGGGGGTGCACCTGCTCTGCGTCGGTGCGTGGCTCGGTGGGTTGCTGTTGTTGGTCCTGCTCCTGCGCCAAACGCAGCACACGTCCCTGCAAGAGATTCTGCAGCGCTTCAGTGGCGTCGGTTACGGGCTGGTGGCGGGTTTGCTGGTCACCGGGCTGATCAATATCCGCGTGCTCACCGGGCAATTCTGGCCTACCCCGCTGTTCAGCGGGTTTGCCTTGATCCTGTTGATCAAGGCGCTGCTGGTGGCGGGCATGCTCGGCCTGGCAGTGCTGAACCGGCTACGGACCCAGGATTGCCAGCAACGACGTGGCCAATTGCAGGCCAGCGTGTTGCTGGAATGGCTGTTGGGCGCGGCGGCGGTGGCGGCCGTTTCCCTATTGGGCACCCTGCCACCGATGCTGTAGGAGCATCGTCCAGTTCAAGGCGGACTGTTCTTCAAGCGCCCCGCCGTGTCGATACTCACCACCACCGACAGCCCCGGCCGCAGGCGTTCGCTTTGCTCCTGATCGGGGTCCACCGTGATCCGCACCGGCACGCGCTGGGCGATCTTGACGAAGTTGCCGGTGGCGTTATCGGCCTGCAACAGGCTGAACTCAGACCCCGTCGCCGGCGAAATACGCTGCACCGTGCCATGAAACTTGCGGTGGTCCAGGGCATCCACGGTAAACGTTACCGGCTGGCCCACCTGCACGTTGTCCATCTGGGTTTCTTTCATATTGGCGATCACCCACAACTGGTTCGGCACCAATGCCATCAGCTGCGCGCCGGAGTTGACGTAGGCCCCCAGACGTACACCAATCTGCCCCAGTTGACCGTCCCGGGGGGCCAGGACGCGGGTGTTCGACAGGTCGATCCGCGCCAGCTCCACCGCTGCATCGGCACTGGCCACCGCCGCTTCCAGGGAGCCGCGATTGACGATTACCGTCTGCAGGTCCTGGCGGGCGATTTCCAGGCTGGCCTGGGCCTGGGCCACAGCGGCGATGGTTTGCGCGTTGGCGGCGCGGGTCACGTCCAGTTCTCGGCGCGACACCGAGCCGTCGCTGATCAGCTCTTCGTTGCGACGCAGGTCCGCAGTACTTTTGCGCGCCTGGGCCTGGCTATCAGCCAGGGCGGCCTGGCGCAGCTTGATGGTCGCCTCGGCACTGTTGCGCTGTTGCACCACGTTGGCCAGGGCGGCTTGCTGCACCGCCAGTTGCGCCTGGGCCTGGTCCAGGCGTTGCTTGTAGATGCGGTCGTCGAGGCGTACCAGCAAATCCCCGGCCTTGACGTGCTGGAAGTCCTGCACCGGCACCTCGAACACATAACCGCCCAATTGCGGGCTGATGATCGTCACCTGGCCGCGTACCAGAGCGTTTTCGGTGGTTTCCACGGCGCTGCTGAACGGCGGCAATTGCCAGGCGTACAGCACAATCAACACGCCAACGATGGCAATCGCGGCAAAGCCCAGGGACGAGACGATGCGCACGCCCAGGGAGCGCGGCTCGGTGGCCGTCGCACCCGGTGGCGTGCTGCCCTCCGGGGTGGCGGCAATGGCATTGGTGGTCGTGGTGGTAGCCGTAGGTTCGCTCATGAAGGAAGTGCGCCGCTAGGTTGAACGGAAGGCGCTGCACTGGCGGCAGCTTTCTTGGTGGTGCTCATCAGCCACAGGCTGCGGGTAAAGATCCACAACATGGTGAGGATCGCGATGATCGCGATCAGCATAAACACATCGTTATAAGCCATGACATTGGCCTCGCGGGTGGCCGCCGTGGCCAGGCTGCGAATACCCATCAGGTTGCGCAGTTCCGGGTCGGCAATCACCGAGCCGTAGGCCGAGCCGCCGCTTTGTACACGGGCCGCGACCCGCGGATCCAGCAGGGTCAGGTGTTCGACAATCATGCTCGAATGGAATTTCTCCCGCACCACCTGGAAGGTGCCGAGCAACGCCGCGCCCATCAGCCCGCCGAGGTTCTGGCAGATCCCGAACAACACCGAGAAACTCACGAGGTTGCGCGGGTTGGCCAGCACATTGCGCATCCCCAGCACCATGGTCGGGCCGAGGAAGAAGGTACCGCCAAACCCCAGCAGAAACTGGCTCAGGTACATGTTCTGCGGCCGCGTCAGGTTGCTGGAGAAGCTGTCCATCACCGAGCCCGTGGCCATCAGCGCCAGGGAAATCACCAGGGGCATCAGCAAGTGTGCCGGGTTGATGGTCAACGCGCTGATCACCAGGCCACTGATCGCCCCCAACAGCATCACCAGGTACAGGGTGCGCATTTGCTCGCTGCTCATATTCAGCGCCTGCAAAAAGCCCACGGCGCCGGTGGATTGCTCCGACAGCACCATGCGGATCAGGATTACCGCCAGGGCCAGGCGAATCATCACCCCGCCGCCCAGCCAGCGGGTCATCAGCAGCGGGTTGGCGCGGTTATGTTCGATGGCCAGCCCGGCCATGATCAGCACCAGGGAACAGGCCGAGGCCACGCCGATCCACGGGGCTTCCAGCCACCAGTCGATGCGCCCCAGGGACAGTACCGCGCAGAGCAATGCCACGCCTGAGGCGAGCAAAGCAAAGGTCAGGAAGTCGAGTTTTTCAAAGGTCTTGAAGCGATCGCCCGGCGGCAACTTGAGCAGGAACACACAGCCCAGGCAAGTCAACGCCATGCCCAGCTCAAACAGGTACAGGCCGCGCCACTCGGCAATCTGCAGCAAGTCTTCGGAAAACAGCCGCGCCATCGGCAACGCCAGTTGCGCGGTACCCAGGCCCAGCACCAGAGCCTTGAGCCGCCACTTCGCCGGGAACGCCTGGACCATGTAGTACAACCCCAGGGAACTGAGGGCCGCGCCCACCATGCCGTGGGCGGCACGCACGGCGATTGCCGAACTGAGGTCATTGACGAACAGATGGCCAAAGGTGACCAGGGCGTAGAGCACCAGGAACACTTCGGTAAACGCGCGCAAGCCGAACTGCTGGCGGAACTTCACCAGCAGCAGGTTCATGGACACGTTGGTCATCACATAGGCGGCGGGTAGCCAGGCCATTTCGGCGGTGGTCGCGCCCAATGCCCCTTGCAGATATGGCAGATTGGCGATCACCAGCGCATTGCCCAGGCCGCCGGTGATTGCCACCAGCACCCCAACCAGGGCAAAGGCCCAGCGTTTGAGCGTGGGGTGATGGGGCGTCGACGGCGACCCCGGCAAGCTCGGACGCTCGTGGGGTTGCCAGGTGTGCGGGGTGTATTTATCCATTCGTGACCTTGATGACCGACGCACGAGGCCGGTAAAACCCTGACTCAGAGCTTAGTAGACCTGAGCGGGGTTCATCTTGTCATCTTTGTGGGAGCTGGCCTGCTCCCACATTTGATTTGTGATGTGGCGCAAATACGTGCCCAGCCGCCCCCCCTGTGGGAGCGGGCTTGCCCGCGATAGCGGCGGTTCAGGCGCTATTTCTGGTGGCTGACACACTGCCATCGCAGGCAAGCCAGCTCCCACATTTGATTTGTGATGTGGCGCAAATATGTGCCCAGCCGCCCCCCCTGTGGGAGCGGGCTTGCTCGCGATAGCGGCGGTTCAGGCGCTATTTCTGGTGGCTGACACACTGCCATCGCAGGCAAGCCAGCTCCCACATTTGATTTGTGATGTGGCGCAAATTATGTGCCCCAGCCGAGCCCCTCCTGTGAGAGCCAGCTCCCACAGGAGGTTTTAGATCCAGCCCAGCCAGCTCCAGTAGGTGGCGGCAAACACCAGCATCAGCAGATAGCCAATCACCGTGACCAGCAAGCCCACCTTGGCAAACTGCCGCGCGGTGAAGGTGCCGGTGCCCAGGCACACCATGTTCTGCGGGGCGTTGATCGGCAGGATAAAACCGTAGCTGACCACAAACCCGAGCAACATGGTCATGCCCAGCCGGCTGAAGTCTCCCGGCAGGGTTTGCAGTACGGCAATCAGGATCGGCAACAACGCCGAGGTCAGCGCGGTAGCGCTGGCAAAACCCAGGTGAATCACAATCAGGAATGCGCCGAGGATCGCAAACACCCCCAGCGGCCCCAGTTGATCCAGGCCGGTATGCCCCACCACCTGCGCGCCCAGCCATTGCCCGGCCTGGGTGGTGAGCAACGCGGTACCCAGGCTGATGCCCACACCGAACACAATCACCGTGCCCCAGGGGATACGCGACTGCACGTCCTTCCAGGTCATCACGCCGATCCCCGGCAGCAGCAGGAACACCAGGCCGGCGTAGGTGGTGGAGGTGGTATCGAAGCTGTGCAGGCGCCCTTCCGTGGCCCAGGCCAGCAGCAGCAATACCGAAACGGTCAGCAAGCGCTTCTGCGGCCCGGTCATCGGGCCGATCTCCACCAGGGACTGCGCCACAGCTTCCTTGCCACCGGGAATGCTATTGCTTTCCGGGGGCAGCAACTTGAGCACCAGAAACAGCAGTACCGCCGACATAATCAGCGCCCACGGCGCCCCGGCGATCAACCAGTCGATCCACGACACGCGCTGGCCGAGCATCTTGTCCATAAAACCGACCGTCAGCAGGTTCTGCGCGGCGGCGGTCTGGATCCCGACGTTCCAGATACTGGTGCCCTGGGCGACGACGATCATGATCCCGGCGGCGATATTCGAGCGTTTGTCCACGCCAAACGCGGCAATCACCCCCATCATGATCGGCACCACGCAGGCGCTGCGGGCGGTGGCGCTGGGCACCACCAGGCTGAGCAGGATGGTCACCGCAATCGCGCCCACCAGGATCCCGCGAGTGCTGGTGCCGACCCGGGTCAGAGTCACCAGGGCGATACGCCGGTCGAGGCCGGTGTGGGTCATGGCGGCGGCGATAAACAACGCACCGGCCACCAGGGCCAGGGCCGGGTTGGCAAACCCGGTGAGCGCCATGCTGATAGCGGGGCTGGAACCGATCAGGTGCGTCGGGTCCTGCAAGGACGGTGCGGTGCCCAACAGAAAGGCCATCAACGAGGTGATCATGATCGCACTGGCTTCGTAGGACACCGCTTCGGTGATCCACACCACCACGGCAAACGCGAGGATCGCCAGCATCCGCTGGCCGGCCACCGGCAAATCGGCGGGCAGCGGCAACAGCAGCACGCCGACCATCACCAGTACGGCAATCACCAGGCCCATGGGCAACTTGAATGATGCAGCGGTTGTTGCGGGGCCGTTCATGGGGTTCTCCGTCAGCCTTCAAATCAGGCCGACAGCATGAGGCAAAGCACCGCACGCCGTGTTGACGGGTATCAACGTGCCAGACCAACACGTGAGCACCGCCCCCCTCTATCGGCCAGCCGGCCGCAGCAGAGCATCGACCTGCTCAGACACGCTTAGCAAAAGGCTGTCGTTTCTAAATCCTCCGATTATTTGCAGCCCTACCGGCAGCTCTGCGGCCTTGCGCACAAGAGGAATATTCACCTGCGGCAATCCAAATGCCATCCAGAATTTGATGAAATCCGACGGCCCAGTGGCGCCAAGGCCCAACGGGGCGACGATGCCGCAGCTCGCCCCCAGGACGGCGTCAAACGGTTTGAATATCTCCTCCAGCACCGGCGCCAACTGTGCCAGACGCCTCTTCGCCGCTGACTCTTGCTCCCAACTGGTCCGCTCGGCGCGGGCGAACATATCGAGGATTTCCATGCTCATCTTGTCCGGGTGCCGATTGAACTCAGGGGCCAATGAGCGGGCGCCCTCACAATCGTTTATCAGCAGATGGTCATCAAACACCCTGGCAAACGCCTCGGGCAACACCACCTCGCTCACTCGGTGCCCTGCCGCACGCAGCGTATCCATAGCGGCCTCCAGTGCCAGGGCCACGTCCTTGTCCACCTGATACCAGCGCGCCGTACGGCAAAAACCCAACGACCGTAGCGGGCTTTCCGCGGGGCGCGCCGGGAACCCCGGGATCAGGACTTGCGCAATCAGGCTCAAGTCACGCACCGAACGCCCAAACCAGCCGGCCGTGTCGAAACTCGGCGCCAGTGGCTTGACCCCCTCAAGCGAGACCAGCCCATAGCTGGGTTTGAAGGCGTGCACCCCACAGTAAGCGGCAGGTTTGATCAATGATCCGGCCGTCTGCGTACCCAGGGCGATGGGAAAGAATCCAGCCGCCAGCCCCGCCGCCGAGCCCGCACTCGAACTCCCAGGCGTGCGTCGGGGGTCCTGGGGATTGCGCGTCGGCCCGGTGTGCATATAGGCGAATTCGGTGGTGTGGGTCTTGCCCATAATCAGCGCCCCCGCCTGGCGCAGCAGCGAGACAACCTGTGCGTCGCGGGACGGGCGGTTGTCCTCATAGATCGGCGAGTAAAAACCGGTGGGATGATCCACGGTGTCGTAGTTATCTTTGACCCCCACCGGAATACCTGCCAACAGACCTCGCGCACGCGTCCCGGTCAATTGCCTCGCTTGAGCACGTACCGCGTCGGGGTCGAACGAAACAAAGGCCTGTACTGTCGACTCCTGGGCCTCGGCACACCCAAGGAAGTGTGCGGCGACTGTCTCTTCGCTCACCTCACCCGCACAGACCCGCTGTGCCAGGGTGGTGGCATCCAAATGATCAAAACGGTACATGGCATTCCTCTGTTACAGGCCTGTCTGCCCAAGGGCTCAATGCAAAAGCTGCGGGTTGTCGAAGAAGTCATTCGGCGCCGAGGTCGGCTCGTCGAACAGCATGATTTTCGGCTTCATGCACAGGGCACGGGTAATCGCCACGCGCTGTTGCTGGCCGCCCGACAATTGCCCCGGAAACTTGTGGGCCTGCTCCGGGATGCGCACGCGCTCCAGGTTCCGTCGCAGCCATTGAGCAACTTGACGAGTTCACGTCCTACCGTTGGCTGGCGTGCCCAAAAGACTTAAATCAACTTAACGTCGTTTGCGTAACATGCGTTAAACAGCGAACGCCGATTGCAAATCACAGAAGCCTTTTATCTCGATGGGATTGCCGGCCGGATCCAGGAAGAACAGGGTTGCCTGCTCGCCCGGTCCGCCGGCAAAGCGCAGATAAGGGGCGAGGACAAACTTCACCCCGCCCGCGATCAAACGGTCCTTTAACACCAGCCAGTCCGGCATCTCCAGCAACACCCCCAGATGAGGCATCGGTACCAGATGGTCGCCGACCCTGCCGGTATCAGTGACGGCAAAGGGCTCACCCAGGTGCAGGGATAATTGATGCCCGAAGAAATTCACGTCCATCCATGTATCCGTGCTGCGCCCTTGTGCGCAACCCAGCAAGTCACAGTAGAACTGACGTGAAACTTCCAAATCGCGAACATGGTAGGCAAGATGAAAAATCGACTGCATGGAGCGCTCCTTAAATCACCACCTATTTAAATGACAGTGGAATAAGGCAAAGTTTGTGCTGCTTTTACAGAAACACACAGCATGTAATTTTTATTCAGAGCGAAAGAATTTTTAACGATAGACCCGTACAAAATCAGAGAGCATTGCCCTACCCCAGTAACTGGCTCAACACCGCCCGCAACTTACCTGGCTTGACCGGTTTGTTCAGCAACGGTGCTTCCAGGCGGCGCAGGGCACGGCGGCACTGGTCGGTGCGGTCCGCCGTGATAATCACGGCGGGAATGTTCTGGGCGAAATGCTCGCGCAACTGCTTGACCACCGCACACCCCACCACCCCATGGTCGAGGTGATAGTCAGCCAGGATCAGCTCCGGCGCCCGGCCCTGCAACGCCAGCAAGGCACCGGCCTGGTCGGTGGCGGTCACCACCTCGCAGCCCCACTGCCCGAGCAGCGCGCGCATGCTTTCAAGGATGCTCAGCTCGTTATCGATCACCAGCAGGCGGCGCCCGGGCAACGGATTACCAGTGCTCGGCTGTGTCGGCAACTGACTGATGGCCAGGGGTACCTCGGCACTCAACGGCACCTCGATGCTGAACATCGAGCCGCGCCCCGGCCATGAGCGTACTGCCACCGGGTAACCCAGAATCAGTGCGATACGCTCGACAATCGCCAGGCCCAACCCAACGCCCTTGCGATCCGCGGCGCGGCCGACATCGAGTTGGTTGAACTCCAGAAAGATCGAGCTCAACCGGTCCGCCGCAATTCCGCGCCCGGTGTCCCAGACCTCCAGGCGCAGGCGATCACCGCGCCGCCGCGCGCCCAACAGGATGCAACCTTCATCGGTGTAGCGGCAGGCATTGCTGAGGAAGTTGCGCAAAATACGCGTCATCAAGCGCAAGTCCGTGCGGATCGCGTAGCCGGCAGTGCGCGCCCGCAGCTTGAGGCCCGCCGCCTGGGCCACCGAATGGAACTCCGACACCAGCGGCGCAAACAGCTCATCCAGGCGGTAGAGCGCCACGTCCGGCTTGACCGCCGCCTGGTCCAGGCGCGAGATATCCAGCAAGTCGGTCAGCAGGTCCTCGGCCCCTTCCAGGGCCTGATGGGTGCGCTCCACCAGCACCTGCTCGACACTGGGCAGGTTGCGTTCACGCAGGGTAGAGATCAGCAGCCGCGCCGCGTTGAGCGGTTGCAGCAGGTCATGGCTGGCAGCGGCCAGGTACTTGTCCTTGCTGCGATTGGCGGCCTGGGCGGCGTCACGGGCGTCGCGCAGGTCTTGTTCAGTCTGTTCGCGCCGGGCGATCTGCTGTTGCAGGTTGTGGTTGGCTTCGAGCAGCTCATCGGTGCGCGCCGCCACCCGCTGCTCCAGCTCATCGTTGAGGCGGATATAGCGTTTGCGCTCGGCCTCCAGTTCATCCAGCCGCGCCGTCAGCTCCGGGTAGTGGCTCTTGCGCGCCGAGTGATCGCCCAGCCCCAGCAGCCCGGCCAGAGCCCGCTGCTGCTCGTCAGAGAGCTTCGCCATAGACGACCTCGACGTCACGCTGGCTCGACTCACGCGGGTTGGTCAGGATGCACGGGTCATGCATGGCGTGTTGCGACAAAAACGGAATATCTGCCACCCGCACCCCGTGCAGGCCGAGAGTTTCATGGAAGCCAATGGCGTGCTTGAGGGCAATCAGGTGCTCCACCAGCCGCCCGCAGATCTGCCGGTGGTTGAGGCCCCGGCAGTCGATGCCAAAGGTCTCGGCAATCACCTTGAACCGTTCCGGCGCCGAGTTGTAGTTGAACGCCACCACATGCTCCACCAGCACCGCGTTGCACAGGCCATGGGGCAAGTCGAGAAAGCCGCCCAGGCTGTGGGACATGGCATGCACCGCGCCGAGGATCGCATTGGAAAACGCCAGGCCGGCCTGCATGCTGCCGAGCATGATTTTCTCGCGCAGGGCGATATCGCCGGGGTTGGCGATCATCTGCACCAGGTTGCCATTGATCAGGCGCATGGCTTCCAGCGCATGGGGGTCGGTCAGTGGGCCGTGGCCGGTGGACACAAAGGCTTCGATGGCATGCACCAGCGCGTCGATCCCGGTACAGGCCGAGAGGAACGGGTCCATGCTGGCGGTGGTTTCCGGGTCGATCAGCGACACATCCGGCACCACTGCCTTACTGACGATGGAAAACTTCATGCGTTCCTGCTGATTGGAAATGATCACGAACTGCGACACGTCGGCCGAGGTGCCGGCGGTGGTCGGGATCAGGATCAGCGGCGGGCTGGGCACGCGGATGGTGTCCACCCCTTCGAACTCAAGAATGCTGCGCCCATGGGCGACCACAATACCGATGGCCTTGCCGCAATCCATCGGGCTGCCGCCGCCGACGGCGACGATCACATCGCAATGGTTCTCGCGGTAGACCTCGGCGCCCTGCATCACTTCTTCGACACGCGGGTTGGGTGACACAGCGGTGTAAAGGCAGTACTCGATCCCCAGGGCCTGCAGGCTGGCCTCGACATCCGCGACCCAACCGGCAGCGACCACACCCGGGTCGCTGACCACCAGGACCTTGCGCGCACCAAAGGTCTTGGCGTAATTGCCGACATTGTGCCGGGAACCGGCGCCGAAGATGATTTCTGGGGAGACGAATTTACGCAATTGGCTGAGGCTATGGCTCATTGGAAAGCCTGTTTTTATTGTTTTGGAAGATACGGGCCACACTAACGCATCCGCTGGCGAATGCAATCAGACCAATGGGCTAGCCCTTATCCCTGCAGGAGCCGGCAGGCCGGCTCCTGGGATGGTTTCAGCGGTTGGCGAAATACATGGTCACTTCAAAGCCGATACGCAGGTCGGTGTAGGCGGGTTTGGTCCACATGGGAGCGTTCCTCTTGTTATACCGGGAGAGTCCGGTACAGGCATTAATACATGGGTGGGCTGGCGAGCGAATGCTACTTTCGAACGAACCGGCCGCAGTCATTAGTCTCGGATGTACATAGAATCTCCCACAGGGGTACGCGCACGATTCGACGATCAGGTCGGCTGTCAGGCCGCCTCGCTTTGCTGGTGATTTTGATCTTAGGCGCCCCGTTAAACCACGCTGGCCGTCATCCGATATTGATTTGGGGGGTAACCCGGCAGGACGCCGGGTTAGCCGCGCTGGGCCATGGATGGCCCATCGCGGCGGCCCCCCAAATCAATGTCGGATGACGGGCATGCCGAGCCTAGGCGAGGCACCGAGTGGTGGGGCAAGAGCCCTTTTGGTTACTTTTGGGGCTCTTTTCCAAAAGTGACCCGCCGTAAGGGCGGAACCCTAAGTGGCCGTGACCGCAGCAATGGATATGTACACATACCCAGAAGAGGGTTGTGTAGCTACTCATGCTGCGATGACCGAAGGTCAGCCGCCAATGATGCAAGCTGAACAACCGCTATCGCAGGCAAGCCAGCTCCCACACTTGATTGCATTTCAAGCAGGGCGGCTGATGCCTACCCATCAAAGGGTGGAAGCTGGCAGTTCAATCAGGCGATCAGAAGAACCCCAGCGGGTTGATGTCGTAGCTCACCAGCAGGTTCTTGGTCTGCTGGTAATGATCGAGCATCATCTTGTGGTTCTCACGCCCTACCCCGGACTTTTTGTAGCCACCAAACGCGGCATGCGCCGGGTACAGGTGATAGCAGTTGGTCCACACACGCCCGGCCTTGATCGCCCGGCCCATGCGGTAGGCGCGGTTGATATCGCGGGTCCACAGCCCGGCACCCAGGCCGAATTCGCTGTCGTTGGCAATCGCCAGGGCTTCGGCTTCGTCCTTGAAGGTGGTCACGCCCACCACCGGGCCGAAGATTTCTTCCTGGAACACGCGCATTTTGTTGTGGCCCTTGAGCAGAGTCGGCTGGATGTAATAGCCGCTGGACAGGTCGCCCGCCAGGTGTTCGGCGGCGCCACCGGCCAGCAGTTCGGCGCCCTCTTCCTGGGCGATGGTCAGGTACGAGAGGATCTTGTCGTACTGCTGCTCGGACGCCTGGGCGCCGACCATGGTCTCGGTGTCCAGCGGGTTGCCGCGCTTGATCTTGACGATCTTCTTCATGACCTCGGCCATGAATGGCTCGTAGATCGACTCCTGCACCAGCGCCCGCGACGGGCAGGTGCACACTTCGCCCTGGTTGAAGAACGCCAGCACCAGGCCCTCGGCGGCTTTCTCGATGAAGGCCGGCTCCGCCTGCATGATGTCTTCAAAGAAGATATTCGGCGACTTGCCGCCCAGCTCGACGGTGGACGGAATAATGTTCTCGGCCGCCGCATGCATGATGTGCGCACCCACCGGGGTGGAGCCGGTAAAGGCGATCTTGGCGATGCGCTTGCTGGTGGCCAGGGCCTCGCCGGCTTCGCGGCCAAAACCCTGGACGATGTTCAACACGCCGGCCGGCAACAGGTCAGCGATCAGTTCGGCAAACACCATGATCGACAGCGGCGTCTGCTCGGCCGGCTTGAGCACGATGCAGTTGCCAGCGGCCAGGGCCGGGGCGAGTTTCCAGGCGGCCATCAGCAACGGAAAGTTCCATGGGATGATCTGTCCGACCACGCCCAGGGGCTCATGGAAATGATAGGCCGCGGTCAGTTCGTTGATCTCGGCGGCGCCACCTTCCTGGGCGCGGATGCAGCCGGCGAAGTAACGGAAGTGGTCGGCGGCCAATGGCACGTCGGCATTCAGGGTCTCGCGCACGGCCTTGCCATTGTCCCAGGTCTCGGTCACGGCCAACACTTCCAGGTGCTGCTCGATGCGGTCGGCAATTTTCAGCAGCACCAGGGCGCGGTCCTGGGCCGAGGTCTTGCCCCAGGCGTCGGCGGCAGCATGCGCAGCGTCCAGGGCCTTGTCGATATCGGCGGCGCTGGAGCGCGGGAATTCGGCAATCACCTCGCCAGTCACTGGCGAGGTGTTGGTGAAGTATTCACCGTTGACCGGGGCCACAAACTCGCCACCGATAAAGTTACCGTAGCGCGGCTTGAAGGTGACGATGGCGCCGGGGGTGCCAGGTTGTGCGTAGATCATGATGAGGCCTCTTTCGGGGGATGTTGTTATTGATCTATCCGTTGCATCTGAGCGCGTTCATAGCGGGGATACAGGTGGCTGACACTGCGGATCAGTTCGTAGCGGCTCAGGCTGATGGCCGCAAAACGTTCGGGAATGGGGCTGCGGATCATCTCGCCCATGGCACTGCCGTTGGCAGCACCGGTGGCCATGAGCTGGTCGAGCCAGCCCAGGTAATCACGCATTTGTGCGAAGGGTTGGGCATCGCTGGCCACCGGGCCGTGGCCGGACACGATCAGTTTCCAGGGCAGGCCTTGCAGGGTGGCGATATCCGCCAGCCATACCGCCAGGCCCGGGGTGTTGGGGGTGGTCAGGGCGCGCTGGTAAAACACCAGGTCGCCGGCAAACAGCACGCCGGTGGTTTCGTCGAAAATCGCCAGGTCGGCGCCGGTATGGCCGCTCAGGCTCAACAATCGCAAAGCGTGGCCGCCGACGGTCTGCACTCCGGGGCTCAACGTCTGGCTGGGCAGCAGCACTTCGGTGCCGCGCATCCAGTCGCCGACCATGCGGTACATGTTTTCCGCCATGCCATCGCCCTGTTCGCGCAGCAGCGTGGTGGTGCCTGCCAGCGCAGCGATCGGCACATCCTTGAACGCCTGGTTGCCCAGCACATGGTCGGGGTGATGATGGGTCAACAAGACCTGGATCACCGGCTTGTCGGTGACCGTGGCAATCGCCTGGCGCAATGCTTCGCCGTAACGCCGGGACGGCCCGGTGTCGATCACCACCACCCCGGCCTGGGTCACGATAAACCCGGTATTGACGATGTTGCCGCCGTTGGCCCTGGCGAAATTATCCGTGCTGCCTTCCAGCAGCCAGGTGTCGGCGGCGATCTGCCGGGGCTTGAGGGCGTAGTCGAGGTCGGCCAGCGCGGGCAGGCCCAGGCCGAGTAACAGCAGCAATAGCCACTTCATGGGATGGCCCCGGCGAATTCACTACCGCTGGTATCGCGCAACAGCAGGCGCACCGGCCCGGCGCCTTGCAGGTCAAACGCCAGGTCGGGGTTCTCGCTGACCGCCGCAAACAGCTCCAGGCGCGCCAACACCCGGTCCTGGGCGTCGCGCAGTTCGGCGTGGTTGATGTAGAACTCAGGGATGCCGCTGACCATGCCATTGTCCATTGGGTGTGCTACCTGCAGGCGCAGCCGGCTGAAATCCTCGCGGGGGTAACGACCGCCCAACACTTCCCCCAGGTGTTCTTCCCAGCCCGGCTGGCTGCGCACCACGCTGGGCGCGGTACAGCCGCCGCCGGCGGCGTCGATCAGGGTCGACCCCACATGCCACAGGCCATCCTTGGTCAACACGGCGGCGCGCAACGGCGTGGCCTGCTCGATCCGGACGCGGATCGCCAGCCACGGCAACACGCCCTCGCCCGGCTGGAAGTCGACGATTTTCGGCAGTGGATTGAGTTCGGCCCAGGCGATGATTTTCACCACCTCGCCCTTGAAGGCGCGGGCGTCGATTTCCAGGGGCACCTGCCGCGCATCTTCGGCAAATGGCGGCGCCAGCAGCTTGACCCGTTCATCAAAGACAAACGGCGCATTGCCGAGGAACTGCTGGTGGAAATAGCTCCACATCACCGATGGCACCGGGTCTTTGCCGGGGTCCATCCCGTAGGCGGCCACTGGCAACCAGCAAGCCAACAGCCAACGTGCGCGCCAGCCCATGGCTTACTCCTCGACGTGCACGCTATCAAGATAAGTGCGTACCGCCCACAAGGCTTCCTGGCTCAAGTAGTCGGCCATTTTCGGCATGTACACCCGACCATCGCGCACGGCGCCATGGCGCACCCGTTCGACGAACCATTCGTCCCCGGCATCGCCCTCATCGAGCATGCGCAGGTCGGGGGCGATCCCGCCGGACTTGGCTTCCAGACCGTGGCACGCGGCGCAGTTCTGGTTATAGGCCGAGGCCCCCACTTCGACGGCCTTGGCGTGTTCCGGCGACTGGCGATACGGGTTCACCGCCGCCCAGCCATCGGCATCCAGCGGTACGCCGGCGTCCTTGATCGGGGTCAGGCCTTGGGTTTCCACGGCAGTTGGCGTCACGTTGCCGTGAGCCCAGACGGAGCCTGCACCGATCACCCCGGCCAACAGGCCGGCAACCAGCAAGGCGTTGCGTTTTGTTGTCATTATTGTCCCCTCAGGATTGCACGCAAAACCTCTCTACAGAGGCTATGGCAACCATCATAGGAACGCCTCGCCAGGGCCCGTATGCTGCTTTGGTGGCCGGGCTCTACTCCCTTCGTAGTAAGGCTTGCGGGCCCCTGCTAAATCAGATGCGGTTCGGGAAATTGTCCCGGCCACACCGGGATATTTTCCGTATCCGCGGGCACCGTCCAGCCAGCAACCTGTGCAGGCCAAAACCTCCACTGGGAACTGCAACCATGACAATAAGATCGCTACCCGCCCTCTCGCCGCTGAGCCTTGCCGTGCAGGCTTTCCTGCTGGTCGGCAGCCTGTCCTTGAGTGCGGCGAGCTTCGCCGCTGCCGAACCTGCAAAGCAGACGCGCAACGTCACCTGGGAAGACATTGCCAACGACCACCTGACCACCAAGGACGTGCTGCAATACGGCATGGGCACCAACGCCCAGCGCTGGAGCCCCCTGGCCCAGGTCAACGACAAGAACGTGTTCAAGCTCACCCCGGCCTGGTCGTACTCGTTCGGTGACGAGAAGCAGCGCGGCCAGGAGTCCCAGGCCATCGTCAACGACGGCGTGGTGTATGTCACCGGCTCCTACTCCCGGGTGTTCGCCCTCGACGCCAAGACCGGCAAGCGCCTGTGGACCTACAACCACCGCCTGCCCGACAACATTCGCCCGTGCTGTGACGTGGTCAACCGCGGGGCGGCGATTTTTGGCGACAAGATCTACTTCGGCACCCTCGATGCGCGCCTGATCGCCCTCGATAAAAACACCGGCAAAGTGGTGTGGAACAAGAAATTCGGCGACCACGCCGCCGGCTACACCATGACCGGCGCCCCGGTGCTGATCAAAGACAAGGTCACCGGCAAGGTCCTGCTGATCCACGGCAGCTCCGGCGATGAATTCGGCGTGGTCGGCCAGTTGTTTGCCCGCGACCCGGACACCGGCGAAGAAGTGTGGATGCGCCCGTTCGTCGAAGGCCACATGGGCCGCCTGAATGGCAAGGACAGCACCACCACCGGCGATGTGAAAGCACCGTCCTGGCCAGATGATCCGACCACCGAAACCGGCAAGGTCGAAGCCTGGAGCCACGGCGGCGGTGCCCCTTGGCAGAGCGCCAGTTTCGATGCCGAGACCAACACCATCATCGTCGGCGCCGGCAACCCCGGCCCGTGGAACACCTGGGCGCGTACTTCCAAGGATGGCAACCCTCACGACTTCGACAGCCTCTATACCTCAGGCCAAGTGGGTGTCGACCCAAGCACCGGCGAAGTGAAGTGGTTCTACCAGCACACGCCAAACGATGCCTGGGACTTCTCCGGCAACAACGAGCTGGTACTGTTCGACTACAAGGACAAGGACGGCAAAGTGGTCAAGGCCACCGGCCACGCTGACCGCAACGGCTTCTTCTACGTGGTGGACCGTAACAACGGCAAGCTGCAGAACGCCTTCCCGTTCGTCGACAACATCACCTGGGCCAGTCATATCGACCTGAAGACCGGCCGCCCCGTGGAAAACGAAGGCCAGCGTCCGGCCAAGCCGCTGCCGGGTGAAACCAAGGGCAAGCCGGTGGAAGTCTCGCCGCCGTTCCTCGGTGGCAAGAACTGGAACCCCATGGCCTACAGCCAGGACACCGGCCTGTTCTACATCCCCGGCAACCAGTGGAAAGAGGAATACTGGACCGAAGAGGTCAACTACAAGAAGGGCTCGGCGTACCTGGGCATGGGCTTCCGTATCAAGCGTATGTATGACGACCACGTCGGCACCCTGCGCGCGATGAACCCGACCACCGGCAAGGTGGTGTGGGAGCACAAGGAGGCCCTGCCATTGTGGGCCGGCGTGCTGGCGACCAAGGGCAACCTGGTGTTCACCGGCACCGGCGACGGTTTCTTCAAAGCCTTCGACGCAAAAACCGGCAAGGAGCTGTGGAAGTTCCAGACCGGCAGCGGCATCGTCTCCCCACCGATCACCTGGGAACAGGATGGCGAGCAATACATCGGCGTGACCGTTGGCTACGGCGGCGCGGTGCCGTTGTGGGGCGGCGACATGGCCGAGCTGACCAAACCGGTGGCACAGGGCGGGTCGTTCTGGGTGTTCAAAATCCCGAGTTGGGATAACAAAACCGCGCAAAAATAACCCCCCGTTGATGATCGTTCCCACGCTCTGCGTGGGAATGCCTCCCAGGGCGCTCCGCGCCCCAACGGCCACCACGAGGTCCCTGCCATGAACTACCTGCCCCTGTTACTCCTGCTCTCCCTCCCCCTGGCCTACGCCGACGACGGCGACGACCAACCCCTGGTCATCAACGGCTGCACCCTCGCCCCCCACAGCCAATGCCCCGGCGCCAACCTCAAGGGCGCCAACCTGCGCAACCAGGACTTGAGCAAAATGAACCTGGCCGGGGCCGATCTGCGCGAGGCCGACCTGCGCCACGCGAACCTCGACCTGGCCAACCTGGAAAAAGCCCAACTGCAAGGCGCCAACCTGACCCGCGCCAGCCTGCAGCAAGCCAACCTGCGCCTGGCAGATTTCAGCGGGGCCACTTTGATGGCCGTACAAGGCTGGGGCATGTTTGCCCAAGGCGCGCAATTTGAAAACGCCAACCTCAGCGCGGCTTACCTGCAATTTGCGCGGTTGTCGGGGGCCAAGCTGCACAAGGCCAACCTGCGTGCAGCGGACCTGGAAATGACCTGGCTGAGCAAAGCTGACCTGCAAGGTGCGGACCTGAGCGACGCCAACCTGCAAGAGGCCAAGTTCGGTGAAAGCAACCTGGAACAGGCCACCCTCACCGGCACCCGCCAGCACTATGCAAACTTCCAGGACGCGAATATGGAGGGCTGCAAGGATTGCCCCACCACCTGGGACCGTTAACTTTTGCAGGCGCGGGCTTGCCGGCTCCTGCAGAGGAGCGACTTATCCCGCCGCCCGCACCACGCCCATATCAATCCCCACATGCACCAGCTCCGCATGGGAGCTGACCTGCAATTTGCTCTTGAGCAAGGTCAGGTGATTGGACACGGTCTTGCTGCTGATACTCAGTTGATCGGCAATGGCCCGGGTGGGTGTGCCCTTGGCCAGCATCAGGAAAATTTCCAGCTCGCGGGCCGTCATGCCCTGCAGGCGATGATCGACCGGGTGGTAGGCCAGCTCGGTGGCCAGGGCCTGTTCGATATAGGTGTGGCCGTCGAGGATGCGCTGCACCGCTTCATTCATCACCGCAGGCGTCGCGCCCTTGGTGATATAGCCCGACGCACCGGCCTCCAGGGCCTGGCGTACCAGGGGCAGTTCCTGATGCTGGCTGAAAAACAGCACGCGCAATTGCGGCAGGCGCTGGCGCAGGCGGCGAGTGGTCTCCAGGCCGCTGATGCCCGGCAGGCCAAAACCGGTGATCACCAGGTTCGGCACCGCCTCCTGCACCCGCGCCAGCGCCTCTTCGCCAGTGCCCGCCTCGCGCACCTCCACGCCTGGTAGCAGCGCCCGCAACAGGCTGCTGTAACCCAGGCGCACCACGGCGTGCTTGTCTACCAACAGGATATTCATGAGGCATGCGCCGGCATCACCAACAGCGGCGCCGGTCGCGGGCCGTGGAGCTTGTCCACGCCGATCAGGCTGACAATCAGCAAAAACGGCAAGAGCAGCGCCTTGAGAATTCGCATGATCGTACAACTCCTGAGGATGACCGGTACTTTCATGCTAGAGCCCTCAAGCGCCGGCTGATTTACTACTTTGGTACTGGTTTTGCTGTCTATCGTCGCATTCCCAAGGCAGCGCGACTGGCATGTAATAGGCGCATAACTATAAGGATCGTACCTGCCATGCTGCCCGCCCGACTGACTCTGGCTGCCGTGCTGTCGCTGACCCCGCTGCTGGCTGCTGCCCAGCCGCCAACCGCGCTGTTTTCCCGCGACGGCTACCGCATCAACCTCTATCGCAGCCCCACCCCCGAACACCTGCCGGGCGCGACCATCGTCGATACCCAGGCCCTGCAAACCCTGCTGGCGCAACAACCGCGCCCGGTGCTGATCGACGTTTACCGCCGGCAATGGCTGCACGGCCAGTTCATCGAAGACCTGCCCCACGCCAACCTGCCCGGCAGCCATTGGCTGGCCAATACCGGCGATGGCGAGCTGACGCCCGAGTGGCAGAGCTACTTTGCCCGCCACCTGTACACCTACACCGACGGTCACCTTGCCCACCCCTTGGTGTTCTACTGCCGCGCCGATTGCTGGTTGAGTTGGAACGCGGTAAAACGGGCCAAAGCCTTGGGCTATAACACTGTGTATTGGTATCGCGATGGCCTGGACGCGTGGGAGGCCGCCAAGCTGCCCGTCGCCGCGGCACACCCTGAGCCCTTTGAGCTTGCCCCCTGAAACATCACAATAAAAAGGTGAACGGCCATGTATAAAATTCTGATTGCCGACGATCACCCGCTGTTTCGCGAAGCGATCCATAACGTCATCAGCGACGGTTTTGCCGGCAGCGAAGTGATGGAAACTGCCGACCTGGACAGCGCCCTGGCCCTGACCCAGGAGCACGACGACCTCGACCTGATCCTGCTGGACCTGAACATGCCCGGCATGCACGGCCTCAACGGCCTGATCAACCTGCGCAACGAAGCGCCGACCATACCGGTGGTGATCGTCTCGGCCGAACAGGACAAGCAGATCGTGCTGCAAGCCATCACCTATGGCGCGGTGGGCTTTATCACTAAATCCTCGCCACGGGCGCAGATGACCGAAGCGATCCAGCAGATCCTCAATGGCAACGTGTACCTGCCGCCCGACATCATCCGCACCCAGAAAAACCCCGGCCAGCGGCGCATGCACGACAACCCGGCCTTCGCCCCGGAACTGCTGCAGGCCCTTACACGCAAGCAGTTGCTGGTGTTGGAGCGGATGACCAAGGGCGAGTCGAACAAGCAGATTGCCTACACCCTGGAAATTGCCGAGACCACGGTGAAGGCCCATGTGTCGGCGATTCTGCGCAAGTTGAACGTACATAACCGGGTGCAGGCGATCCTTAGCGCTGGAGATATCGACTTCGGCTCCTACCTGCGGCGCTGATTTTCCTTACAACTAAGCTCCCACAGGGGTACGCGTACGATTCGAAGATCAGGTCGGCTTTAAGGCCGCCTCGCTTTGCTTTTGATCTTGATCTTGATCTGAGGCGCCCCGTTAAACCACGCTGGCCGTCATCCGATATTGATTTGGGGGGTAACCCGGCAGGACGCCGGGTTAGCCGCGCTGGGCCATGGATGGCCCATCGCGGCGGCCCCCCAAATCAATGTCGGATGACGGGCACACCGAGCCTAGGCGAGGTGCCGAGTGGTGGGGCAAGAGCCCTTTTGGTTACTTTTGGGGCTCTTTTCCAAAAGTGACCCGCCGTAAGGGCGGAACCAATAGCAGCCGTGACCCCAGCAACGGATATGTACACAACCCCAGAAAAGACCTGTGTAGATACCTACGCCACGATAACGGTGTGTCATTCAGCATTTATTTGCCTGACCCACCGCTATCGCGGGCAAGCCCGCTCCCACATTTTGATCGAGGGCATGTCAGGGACGGCCCAAGAGGTGGCTCATGGCAGTCTTGAGCTTCATCGGCCGCACCGGCTTGTGCATCAGGGTATGCCCCAGCTCGCGGATTTGCAGTTTCAGTTCGTTGCTGTAATTGGCGGTGATCATCATCGCCGGAATGGCACTGGCCCGCCGCGCATTGATCCTGGCCACCGCGTCCACGCCGTTCTGTTCGTCATCCAGGTGGTAATCAGCAATCAGCAAGTCCGCCTGGGCATGGTAGTTGTCCACCTGGCGTGCCAGGTCCTGTTCGGACAAGGCGGTAATCACCTGGCAGCCCCAGCCTTCAAGCAAGGTACGCATACCGGCACAGATCGCCGCGTCGTTATCCAGCACCCACACCCGGGCGCCCTGCAAACGCTCCAGCATCGGCTCGCTCATCACCGGCATAGGCAAGACCCTGGGTGCGGTGCTGCTCAACGGCACCTCCACACTGAACATCGAGCCCTTGCCCGGCCAGGAGCGCACGCTGATCCGGTGCCCGAGGATCCGCGCGATTTTTTCCACAATCGCCAACCCCAGGCCCAACCCACGATCCTGGTCCGGGCGTTGCACATCGCCGCGCTTGAACTCCTGGAAAATCTCCTCCAAACGCTCCTCGGCGATGCCCATACCAGTGTCCCAGACCTGGATCGACAACCGCTGATGCTCACGCCGACAACCCAACACCACGCGCCCGCCGTAGGTGTAACGGATGGCATTGCTCAACAGGTTGCGCAAGATTCTGGCGAGCAGCTGGATATCGCTGCGCACCAGGGCCGAGCAGCCAATAAAGTGCAGCTGCAAGCCTTCGCTGCGCGCCACTTGGGTGTATTCGGCGGCGAGGTTGTCCAGCAGTTCGCTCAAGGCAAACGGTGCGATATCGGCCTTGATCACCCCGGCGTCGAGCTTGGAAATATCCACCAGGGTGCCCAGCAGGTTTTCCACGTCTTCCAGGGAATTGCTGACGTTGCGCACCAGGGTCTCGTTGGCCACCGGGTCACGCCGCTCCAGCAAGGCCCCGGTAAACAAGCGGGCGGCATTCAGCGGTTGCAGCAGGTCATGGCTGACCGCCGCCAGAAACTTGGTTTTCGACAGGTTGGCCTGCTCGGCTTCCAGCTTGGCTTCGCGCAGGCGCGACTCCACGCGGCGGCGCTCGTCAATTTCCTGCAGCAGTTGGTCGTTGAGCGAAGTCAGTTCGGCGGTGCGCTCGCGCACTCGCAGTTCCAGGTTCTGATAAGCCTGGTGCAGGGCCTCGGCGGTGCGCCGGCGTTCGGTGATGTCGCGGATCAGCACAAAGATCCCCACCACCTCGCCACTGGCCAGGCGGTTGGGCACATAGGAGCGCAGCATGTAGCGCTCCTGATGGTTGATATTGGTTTCGGCGAACTCGAAGGTCACGCTCTCCCCCGCCAGCGCCTGCGCCACGTAGGCCTCCAGGCGCTGGTAATGCTGTTCGCTGTGGGCCTGGCGCAGGCTTTTGCCGAGCATCGCGCCCTGCGCCCAGCAATACCATTGCTCGTAGACCTTGTTGGTGAACTCGTAGACCAGATCGGCATTGAGGTAGGCAATCAACGCCGGCACATGGTCGGTGATCAGGCGGATCCAGCGTTCGCTTTCCTGGGATTTCTGCGCGACGGCCTGTTCACGACGCAGGGTTTCCGCCAGTTTGACGTCAGTGATGTCGGTAAACAGAATCACCCGCCCACCGTCCTGGGTCGGCCGCTCGCTGACTTGCAGCCAACGGCCGTTATCCAGACGGTAGAACAGGGTTTCATCAGCGTGCCCGTGGGCCTCTTCGGTGAACAGGCCGTTGACCGTCATCAGCCGTTTGACCTCGCGCAGGCCCATACCCGCGACAATCTGCACCGGGCTGTTGCTCCAGAACCCCTGGAAGCGGCTGTTGAACAACACAATATTTTGGTGCTGGTCGAACAGCACAAAGGCATCGGAAATGCTCTCGATGGCATCAATCAAATGCTGGTGGGCGGTTTCCGCGCGCAACCGTGCATCGCGCAGCAGATGGTTGCTGGCCTTGAGTTCGGCCATAGCCTGGTTGAGCGCGTCGGTACGTTCGCGCACCTGCTCGGCCAGCACCACCGAATGCTGGAACGCCGCATAAGGGTCGTTGCCACGGGTCGCGCCGGATTCGACGCGCTCGATCAGCGCGGCGTTGATCCGCGCCAGCTTGCGATTGTCCTGCTGCAGGGCGCGGATCTGCGCGTGCAGTTCAGCGCTGTCCAGAGCTTCGACCACGGGCAATGGCGACCCCGGTAAAGGTCTGGTTGATGTGCATGCCATTGAACTGTTCTCCGTAGGTGTTGAACCCCATCACCCGTTGCTCACGCAAAAAGGCGCCGATCGGCTCCAGGGTGCCGTGCTCTTCGAGCTCCAGGCGCCGCAGGAAACAGTCGCAGCCGATGGTCAGCAGCAGGTCGCCGAGACGCGCTTGCAGGCCGTCGAACAGGGTCTGCAGGTTGGGCAGGATCGGCCCCGGGGTCATGGCGGTGAGGACGATGCCGTTTTCCACCGCGCAGTAGAAACTCAGGCTCAAGTCATCGTGGACCTGCTGGATCGCCCGCACGTAGTACTGCTCGTTGATACGCACCGCCAACGGATGGGCGGCGAAGATCCGGTGATCCAACTGTGCAACGGCCACGCCGATATGCCGTGCGTACTCCTCGGCGGCAGGTTCGGCATTCAACTCAAAGACCCGCCGCGACGCGCTGTCCGCGCCTGTCACCACCAGTTTGTGTGCCAAGGGCAGGATGTGGTGGGTGGTGAACACCTCGAAATCCAGCCAGGTATTGACCAGCACCACGACAGCCGCACCGCTGTGGAAGGCGCCGTCGAAATACACGTGGGTGTGGGTCAGGTGGTTGTCATCGCCGGCCGAACCGCCGAAATGCGGGATATCGCCGAGCGCTGCGCTCAGGGCGGCGAGGACCATTTCTTCGCGGCTGGACAGGCCGTCGAGCAGGGTCAAGGCAAAGCTGTTGCCCTTGATCGGGGCCAGGGTGTTGCTGCGACAGCCACCCACCAGGCGTTCGACCATTTGTTGCGCGTCGATCAGGCTGAAGTGCTCGACCTGGTCGATCAGTTCGGTGGCAATGGAAAAGTGCGCATGGTCAAACCCCACCGCCGTCACGCAATTGCGCCCGTAACCCTGGGGCGTGATCTCGCCGGCGCTGGTGCAACCCACCACGCGGACACCACCGAAACTGTGTTGCAGGGCCTGGCCGAGGGCCTGCAGGTCATAGGTGGCAGAGCAGAAGAACAGCACGAACCCCAGGTACGGGTGCAACAACTGGCACGCCAGCTCATCGGCCACCTGCTGCGCATCGCTGGCCTGGGACATGGCTGTGACTACGCCTTCGCTGTGCACCTGTTGCATGGTCATCTCCCCGTTGAAGCTCAAGTGTACGAACGCACGGGGTGGCGACCTATGCTACTTGGGTACTGGGTCGGGGCTTCGATGGGATGAGAGCCACTGAGCAACAGATGAATCTCTGTGGGGACTGGCTTTGTGTAGGAGCTGGCTTGCCTGCGATTGCATCACCGCGGTGTAACTGATCCACCGAGTCGCAAGCATCGCAGGCAAGCTGGCTCCCACACGTTTGACCGTGTTCCAGGTCATTACCAGGTCAGCACCGCGCCTACGGCAAAGGTATCGGTGTCTTCATTCTGCGCACTGGTGTCGTGGCCGTTGATCTCGAACTGGTTGTACTCGGCCACCAGCTTCAGGTTGTCGTTGATGTCATGGAACAGGGCAATGCCCCGGGTTTCGTAGTCGGCGCCGCTGCCGACCACGCCGTTGCCGTCGTCCTTGGTCTTGCCGTAGGACAGCGCCAGGCGGTTCTTGCCCAGTTTGTAGGAGCCCTGCAGCAGGTAGCCATTGCTGTCGACATTACGCAAGGTGGCCTCCCCGGCGTTGTTGGTGAAGAACGGGTTGATGCCCTTGGCCTGGAAGCCGGAGCCGGTGAGCGACAAGCCGCCCATCTTCGCCTGCACCCCATACCCCAGGCCCTTGGAGGTCACCGATTCGACGCTGGAGTCGGTGTTGTCCGAGGTCTGGTAGCTGCCGTTGAGCCAGCTGTAGATCTTCGCCCCGCCCACGTCGAACTGGTAGGTGATCTCGCTCTCGGTACGTGGGTTTTTCTGGTAGGCCTTGCCCAGCGGGCTGCTGTCGTTGGTGTCGACCGGGTCCATGATGCCCACGGCCACCCGCAGGCCGTCCATTACCGGGGTGCGGTAGGTGATTTGCGAGGTGGGGAACGGGTATGGGTAGCCACTGCCGATATTGCCGAACGATACTCCGCCGCCGTCCACCAGGCCCAGGCTGTCGCTGACCTGGCCATAGCCGGCGAGCAGTTCGTCGAGCAGGATGTTGGAACGGGCGAACAGGCCGAAGTCCTTGCCGATCAGCACTTCACCCCACTCGGGGTTGGCCACGGTGCCGTAGAACTGGCGCACGTCGATGGCGGTGTCGGTGCCGTTGGTTTCACTGTCGTTGATGGTCACCCAGAACGAGGCACGGGCGCCGAGCTTGAGGTCATCGACCTGCTTGCCCATGTTGAAGCCCAGGTAGTTGGGCAAAAAGCCCATTTTTACCCGCGACTGGCGCCGGTCGTATTGCTCGCCGGCACGGTCCACATCGCTGTTGACGTAAAAGGCGTTGACGTAGCCATCGGTGGAGAAGGTGGTTTGGTCCTTGTCGTACAGCACGATCTCGGCCTGGGCCACCGAGCTCAAACCGAGGCTGGCGATAAAGGCTGGCAACAAACGACGGGGGAAGTTCTTATTGTTATGCATGGCGCGCTCCGCGACGGGGGTCTGGGTGTCGGAGGCGATTATCGAAAGCCAGGCAGCGCGGTTAAACGCTGCCTTGGAGGGAAATGCGCGGTGCTTTGGAGGGCGCCGAGGGCCCGCCACTTAAGGCTTACACCGGTAGGCGCGGGGTTGGGGTCAAAGGGCGTTGAACAACATCCCGCCTGCCACCACGATACACAGGCTGGCAAAGCCGATTTGCAAGGCCCGCGCCGGAATCAGCGAGCCCAGGCGCCGGCCGATGAGCATGCCGACGATGCTGGCACCGATAAACACCCAGCCGAGGGTGTCGATCACCACCCCGGCATGGAACGCGCCGACCACACCAATCAGCGAAATCAGGCTGATCACCATCAGCGAGGTGGCGACAATCCCGCGCATCTGCACATCGGTCAGTTGCTTGAACGCCGGCACGATCAGAAAACCGCCGCCCACCCCCAGCAGGCCCGATACCGCACCGGTCACCGCACCGAGGGCGGCCAGGGTCGCGGTGCATTTGGCGGTCCAGGAAAAACGCCCGGTCTGCTGATCGAGCATGCAGTTCTTCTGCCCCCAGGACGCGGCGCCATGGTCGCTGGGGCCGGCCTCGAGCTTTTCGCGCCGCAACATGCGCCACGCCACCAGCACCATCAGCGCGCTGAACAGGCCCATCAGGATCTTGTCCGGCAACTGATGGGCGAAGAACACCCCCAGCGGCGAAAACAGGGCGCCAAGCAAGGCAATCAGCAACGCCGCGCGATACCGCACCAGGCCATGGCGCAAGCCATCAATCGCCCCCACCGCCGCCGCCGCCCCCACGGCGAACAATGACACCGGGGCCGCTTGGGTCATGGTCAAGCCCAGCCCCAGCACCAACGCCGGCACCCCCAGGATCCCGCCCCCGGCCCCGGTCAGGCCCATCACCAGCCCCATGAACACGCCAAAAAAACTTGCCAGCAGCATAGGGTTCTCTCACTCCACCTTGGCCAGACGGGTCAGCCATTCGCGGCCCTTGAGCATGCCGTTCCAGTAGAACCACGGCAGCAGCGTCGCCTTCAAAAACCACGCCGAGCGCCGCGCCACCGTCGGGTCGAGGGGAAAGGTCGGCAGCAGCCGGCCGCCATAACCGAACTCGGCCAGCACCACCTTGCCCTTCTCCACCGTCAACGGGCAGGAGCCATAACCGTCGTACTTGAGCGGCAATGGCGCCTGTCGGCGCAGGGCCAGCAAGTTCTCGGCGACCACCACGATTTGCTTGCGCACCGCCGCCGCCGTCTTGGCATTGCTGGTGGAGCACACATCGCCCAGGGCGAAGATGTGCGGGTAACGCACCTGTTGCAGGCTGTGGGGGTCGACCTCGCACCAGCCAGCGGCGTCGGCCAGTGGGCTGTGGCGGATAAAGTCCGGGGCCACTTGCGGCGGGACGACGTGCAGCATGTCGAAGGATTTTTCTTCGACGCTGACATTGCCTTCGGCGTCCTTGACCTCGAACCAGGCCTTGCGCGCCGGGCCATCGACCTTGATCAGGTTGGAGTTGAAGGCCAACTGCACGCCATATTTCTCGACATAGTTCATCAACGGCGGCACAAAGGTTGCCACGCCAAACAGCGCGGCGCCGGCCAGGTTGAATTCGACGTCGATGGTGTTCAGGTCACCTTGCTTGAGCCAATGATCGCAAGACAGGTACATGGCCTTTTGCGGCGCCCCTGCGCATTTGATCGGCATGGCCGGCTGGGTAAAGATCGCCTTGCCACCCTTGAGCTGCTGCACCAGTTGCCAGGTGTAGGGCGCGTGCTGGTAGCTGTAGTTGGAGGTAACGCCGTTGTGGCCCAGGGTCTGCTCCAGGCCTTGGATTTTCTCCCAGGCCAGGCGCAGGCCGGGGCAGACGATGAGGTTATTCCAGGTCACACGCTGGCCGCTGTCGAGCACCAGGGCCTGCTCGTCGGGCAGCAACTGACTGACCGCCGCCTGCACCCAGGTCACGCCGTCGGGCAATACCTGGGCCATGGGGCGCATGGTCTTGCGGATGTCATGGGCGCCGCCGCCCACCAGGGTCCAGGCGGGTTGGTAGTAATGCTCGGCGCTGGGTTCAATCAGGATGATATTGAGCTGCGGGTCGCGCTTGAGCAGGCTGGCCAGCAGGCCGATGCCTGCCGAGCCGCCGCCGATGACCACGATGTCGCCACTGATGGTCGGTCCCCAGTGTTGGTCGTTCATAGTCCTGGCCTTTCTTATTTCAACAATGCACACAAGGGTCGTTGCCGTATGGCGTCACGCCCAGCTTTTTATCACCGCCCCGCAGTACAGCCCGGAGAGGGTTTTCATCACTTGAATCACTTCGTGGCTGGCCAACCCGTAAAAGATGTACTTGCCTTCACGACGGGTCGCCACCAGCCCTTCGTCGCGCAGGATCCCCAGTTGCTGGGACAACGTCGGCTGGCGCACGCCGGTCATGGTTTCCAGCTCACCCACATTGCGCTCGCCCTGGGTCAACTGGCAGAGGATCAGTAGCCGGTCCTCATTGGCCAGGGCCTTGAGCAAGGTACAGGCCTTGGACGCAGACGCACGCAACTGGGCGACTTCACCTTCACTCAGACTGGATTCCATTTGCTTCGGTCCTTTCTCTCACTTAAGCTCAAAACATTATGTTTAAACATAAAGTGAATATCACGCCTTTTTTTAGCCATCAGGGACAACCGTCATGCCTGCGCTGATTCAACCCTTCCTGGACGAGGCCTCGTCGACCTGGACCTACATCGTCTATGAAGCGGACGGTGGACCCTGTGCCATTGTCGACTCGGTGCTCAACTACGACCCCGCGTCCGGACGCACCGACACGCGCCAGGCCGACCACGTCGTGGCGTTCGTCCAGGCCCATGGCTTGCAGGTGCAATGGCTGCTGGAAACCCACGCCCACGCCGACCACCTGTCCGCCGCGCCGTACCTGCGCCGTGCCTTGGGCGGCAAAATCGCCATTGGCCAGTCCATCAGCCAGGTGCAGGGCGTGTTCAAGAACCTGTTCAACCTGGAGCCGGCGTTTCGCGTTGACGGTTCGCAGTTCGACCATCTGTTCGCCCCCGACGAGGTGTTCCACATCGGCAACCTCAAGGCCCAGGCCCTGCACGTGCCCGGCCATACCCCGGCAGACATGGCCTACCTGATCGACGACCAGTTGATCCTGGTGGGCGACACCCTGTTCATGCCCGACGTGGGCACCGCCCGCTGTGACTTCCCTGGCGGCGATGCGCGCCAGTTGTATGCCTCGATGCGCAAGTTGCTGGCCTTCCCCGGCGACACCCGGCTATACGTGTGCCATGACTATCCACCCGAGGGCCGCGAGGCCAAATGCCTGACCAGCGTGGCTGAACAGCGAGCGAGCAATATCCATGTGCATGACGGGGTGGATGAAGCGGCATTTGTGCAAATGCGCACCACCCGTGATGCCGGGCTGGGCATGCCGACGCTGTTGCTGCCGGCGATCCAGGTGAATGTACGAGCGGGGAATATGCCGCCGGCGGAAGACAATGGCGTGGTGTACCTGAAAATCCCGATCAACCAGCTGTGACACGGCACATCGGGCTCAACTGAAGTAAGAGCCCTTGGGCTTGGGCAAGCCTGACCAAAGCTCGTCGATATGCTTGAAGCCCCAGTCCTCGATGCTCTCGCGACCGACAATCTTGTCGCGCTGCTCGGCCAGGTTCACCACCACCTGGATAATGGGCAAGCGGGAGCGCGCCGAAAAGAACACTTTGACCCGTGGCGTGAGCAACGACTTCTGGCTTTGCTCAATCACCACACCGATACGCCCGCTCTCCAGGCGCACCAAGGCGCCCACCGGGTAAATCCCCATGCACCGGACAAACGCCTGGAACACCCGCTCATCGAAATGGCCTTTCCACTCGGCCATTTTCTGAATGGCATCGGCCGGCCCCCAGCCTTGTTTATAAGGCCGCTCTGAGGTCACCGCATCGTACACATCACACACCGCGCCCATGTGTGCAAACAAGCTGATCTGATCCTGGCGCAGGCCGTGGGGATAACCCTCGCCGTTGCACTTTTCATGGTGATGCAAGCACACATCCAATACCAGGGCGCTGATATGCGGGCTGTTGCGCAACATGTTCACCCCCTCCTGGGGGTGGCTGCGCACAATCTCGAACTCCGCCTCAGTCAGCTTGCCGGCCTTGCTTAAAATGCCCTCCGGGATGGCCATTTTCCCCACGTCATGGAACAACCCTGCCAGCCCTGCCTCCTGGACCAATGCCGGCGACAGCCCCAACTGCCTGGCCAACGCGATCATCAAGCCACTGACCGCGACCGAATGCATGTAGGTGTATTCATCGGCCCGCTTCAACCGGGCCAGGCTGATCAGGGCATGGGGGTGGCGCAAAATCGACTGGGAAATTTCATCCACCAGGCTAACCACGCGAGTAGGGTCGATCGCGCCCCCCATGCGCAAGTCACTGAACATTTCGACGACGGCACTCTTGGCCCGCGCGCACACCTTGACGGCACGCGCCACCTCGACCTTCATATCAACACGCGGGGGCACCGCAGATTGCGCCAGTGCAGCGACCGTTGAGGTAACAGCTGGCGAACGCGGCAGCTCGTCCGGCAGCACGTCGTCCCCCTTCTCGGTATCAATCCAGAGGCTCTGCACCTGTGACTGACGCAAACGCTGCAGGTCTTGCAGACGGGTCAGCAAAAAACTGTTTTTCCAAAAACCATGGTCAGTCCAGGCGCCGTTGAGCTTCTGGACGTACATACCCAACCTGACTTGCGAAGTAGGAATGCATTTCAACATAGGCATTACCTCACAGTTCAAAATCAAACAACCTGCCCGACTCGGCTCAGTTCACCGAGAACCTCGAAACAATCTGTTTGAGATCAATCGCCAGCTTCGACAGTTCATTACTGGCGATCGAGGTTTGACTGGCGGCCGACGAGCTCTGGATAGACAGGTCACGAATGCTGATGAGGTTCTGGTCGACAGAGCGTGCGACGTGGGCCTGCTCTTCCGACGCGGTGGCGATCAGCAGGTTTCGCTCGTTGATATCCTCGATCGCATGGGTGATTTGAGTAATGGCCGCACCCGCTTCATGGGCGATCTTCAACGAATCCACGGCTTCAGTTCGGTTCAGCCCCATCGAGAGCACCGCCTCACTGGAACAGCTCTGGATCTTCGCGATCATCTGTTCGATTTCCTGGGTCGAGGTCTGCGTTCTATGGGCCAACGCCCTGACCTCGTCGGCCACCACCGCAAAGCCGCGCCCCTGCTCGCCGGCCCGGGCCGCTTCGATGGCCGCATTCAGGGCCAGCAGGTTGGTTTGCTCGGCAATGGAGCGGATGACTTCCACCACCCTTGCAATGTCCTGGGCCTGTTTGGCCAGCCCCTCTACTTCGACCCCGGTTTGCTGGACGGTGGCGCTCAATTTTTCAATCGAAGCGATGGTCTGGGTCACCCGCTCCTGGCCGACTTTTGCCGAGCGTTGGGAGTCCTGTGTCGACTGGGAGGCCGACACCGCATTACGCGCCACTTCTTCTACCGCGGCAGTCATCTCATTGACCGCCGTGGCGGCCTGATCGGTCTCCATACTTTGTCGTTCAATACCGGCACTGGACTCCTTGGTGATCGAACTCATCTCTTCAGCAGCCGATGCCAGTTGGCCGGATGCTTCGGATATATGCTGCAAAGTACTTTTCAAACTCATCTGCATGGCTGCAGTGGACTGTTGCAGGTCGGTCAGTTCGTCCTTGCCGCTGATCTGGATGGCGACACGCAAGTCTCCCTGGGCAATCTTCGCCGTCGCGGCCAACAGTTCGCCAACCGGCGTGATGATACTTTTGGTGAACAGTCGGGCGACCACAATGGTCAACAGCACCGACGCCACCATCAGGATCAATGTGAACAATCGGGCAGCATCATATTCATGGGCCGCAGTGGCCACTGCGGCCTGCCCACCCGTTTCGTTGATAGCCAACAATTCCCCAATCATGGACTGCAGCTTAACGGCCAGAGGGCTGGTGTAATCTCTAAAAAACACACTCAAGTCAGCAGCCGAATGTGAACTGTCCATGGCCAGCAACTCATCAACTTTCAGGTTATAGGCCTGTATATCCCGTATGACTTGATCATATTTATTCTTTTCTTCGGGACTGGATACAAACGAAGCATACTCATTGCTTACTTTAACCAGCGCACTACTCGCCTCTTTAACAGCACCGACCGAAGTTGAACTTAGCCGATTAGCATCCAGTGCAAACCTGCGCAACTCCAGGCGAAGTTTCAATAACGTACTTTCCATCTTTCCAGCCTGACGAATGCTGGGTAGCCAGTTAGTTTCTATTTGCACAGTGGACGAATAGACTTTGTCAACTTTCACCAGGGTCATCGCGCCTTGTATTAAAAGCAACAGGCACACCACGCCAAAACACAGGGTGGTACGGGAGTTCAATCTTATGGATCTCATTGACATGGCAATTCCCCTAGGCTTACTGGCTCAAGGACTTTTACAGCCTCGATGGCATCAGTGTGTGGAGCGTTCTGTGAAAAAAATGTAGGCCTATCGTTGTTTTATGGAGCCGACAAACAAAAAAACCACGCAAACCACTACTTAGCTAACTACTTATATAAGTCAATTAGACCAAGGAATATGCCGCAACGATAACAGGCGAGCGGGCACCCTTAGAGCCTTAAATAGCCAGATGGACTAGTTTCTCATTCTCTATGACTCGCTCTTCCGACTAAGACATGAGCTTAGCAGATACCTTACTGCCCATAAGGACAAGCGTTTTTTATAATAATGGCTTGCTCACCAGACACTTCCAGATGATCGCTATCAGTCACATCGCCTCGTATGAATAGAAACAATTGCGTATTACCGACGTTACGAGAGGAAGATCTATACACCACATTCTGCTGCCTCCCCCACGGATACTCCAGGAACCCACATTCTATGGAGCATCTGAAACATGGACATCCGACGTAACCACCGCGACCTGACCGGGGAGCAGAAACGAGCCTTTGTCACCGCCATTCTGCGGCTCAAGAACGACGTTCCAAGTGTCCTGCGCCCCGGCCTGCAGAACCGCTATGACGATTTTGTGCAGGTCCATCGCAACTCTATGGGCGGGCCCAACCCACTGGTCCCCAACCCCCACCAAAGCCCGCTGTTCTATCCCTGGCACCGGATCCTGATTCGGCAGTTCGAACTGGCGCTCAAAACCGCCGCAAATGATCCGTCTATCACCCTGCCCTATTGGGATTGGCAGCTAGAGGGTCGCAGCAACCCCTTCACCGCCGATTTCATGGGGGGCAACGGCGACAACATGCAAAACCAACGTGTCACCACCGGCCCATTTTCCGTGTTCAACGGCGCATTCGAACTCAAGGTGTGGGACGACAATTCGGGTGATCAGGGTCTGCGTCGCGACCTGGGGGCAAATCCCGAGCAGCCCTTGCCAGGCCCCCTGGAAGTGATTTCAACGTTGGCGCGCACCCCGTACTGGCAAGTCCCCGTGGCTGAAGCCTCCGGAGGTTGGGAAAATGTCAGTGAAGACCGATTGCACAACAGGGTTCATGCCTGGATCGGCGGCGATATGACCACCGCCTCCTCTTCCAATGACCCGCTGTTTTTCCTGCACCATTGCCATCTGGACTTTCTATGGGAGCAGTGGCGCCAGCAGCATCCGATCAGCGAGCCGTTCCAGCCCAGGGCTGACGCCCCCAACGGCGTGCTGGACTCAAGCCTGGTGTTCAACCCGCCAAACGAACCGGCACCCTGGCCAGAGCGCTGGACCGTCAGGCAGACCCTGGACCTTGAGCAACTTGACTACCGTTATGAATAAGTCAGCTGCCTAGGTTCAAACCATTGGCCGGCAGCGGCAGCGCGGTCTTGTAGCGCACCTGCTTGAGTGCAAAGCTCGAGCGGATGTTCGCCACACCCGGCACCTTAGTCAGAAAATCCATCATAAAGCGCTCCAGCGACTGGATGGTCGGCACCAGCACCCGGATCAGGTAGTCCGGGTCGCCGGCCATCAGGTAGCACTCCATCACCTCCGGCCGGTCGGAAATCGCCCCCTCGAATTGCTGCAGGGCTTCCTCGTTCTGCTTTTCCAGGCTGACGTGGATAAACACGTTGACGTGCAGCCCCAGCAAATCGGCGTCCAGCAGCGTGACCTGGTCACGGATCAAACCCAATTCCTCCATCGCCTTGACCCGGTTGAAACACGGCGTGGGCGACAGGTTGACCGAGCGTGCGAGGTCGGCGTTGGTGATGCGGGCATTCTCCTGAAGGCTGTTGAGAATCCCGATATCAATACGGTCCAGCTTGCGCATGAGACAAAACCACCTGTTTATTATGTTTATGCAGATTTTTTATCCTCAAATGATCTCAGGCGCAACCAAACAGAGATAAATATTCTCCACGCCCCGGCCTATGATTGTTGTAGGACAAGATTTCTCCTACCCGGGGACTGACTGTCAGCTAAGCGCGCCCACTACAAGAAATTCACAAGATCGAGCGTAGAAAGCCATGACCCAGCAATACGAACCGCTGCGCCTGCACGTTCCCGAGCCTTCTGGCCGTCCAGGTTGCAAGACCGACTTTACCTACCTGCATCTGACCGATGCGGGTACGGTGCGCAAACCCGCAATTGACGTAGAAGCCGCCGACACCGCCGACCTGGCCAAGGGCCTGATCCGCGTGCTCGACGACCAGGGCCAGGCCCTGGGCCCATGGGCAGAAGGTGTCCCGGTAGACATTTTGCGCCGCGGCATGCGTGCCATGCTCAAGACGCGGATCTTCGACAACCGCATGGTGGTCGCCCAGCGTCAGAAAAAGATGTCGTTCTATATGCAAAGCCTTGGCGAAGAAGCCATCGGCAGCGCCCAGGCCCTGGCCTTGAACATCGACGACATGTGCTTCCCCACCTACCGCCAGCAAAGCATCCTGATGGCCCGTGAAGTGCCGCTGGTAGACCTGATCTGCCAACTGCTGTCCAACGAGCGCGATCCGCTCAAGGGCCGCCAGTTGCCGATCATGTACTCGGTAAAAGACTTCGGTTTCTTCTCCATTTCCGGCAACCTCGCCACCCAGTTCGTACAGGGCGTGGGCTGGGGCATGGCCTCGGCGATCAAGGGCGATACCAAGATTGCCTCGGCATGGATCGGCGATGGTGCCACCGCCGAATCGGACTTCCACACCGCCCTGACCTTCGCCCACGTGTACCGCGCGCCGGTGATTCTCAACGTGGTCAACAACCAGTGGGCGATCTCCACCTTCCAGGCCATCGCCGGTGGTGAAGCCACCACCTTCGCCGGACGCGGCGTGGGTTGTGGCATCGCCTCCCTGCGGGTGGACGGCAACGACTTTATCGCGGTGTACGCCGCCTCTGCCTGGGCCGCCGAACGCGCGCGCCGCAACCTCGGTCCGACCCTGATCGAATGGGTCACCTACCGCGCCGGCCCGCACTCCACCTCCGATGACCCCTCCAAGTACCGGCCTGCCGACGACTGGAGCCACTTCCCGCTGGGCGACCCGATTGCCCGCCTCAAGCAGCACCTGATCAAGATTGGCCAGTGGTCCGAAGAGGAACACGCCACGGTCAGTGCGCAGTTGGAAGCCGAAGTGCTCAGCGCGCAGAAAGAAGCCGAACAGTACGGCACCCTGGCCGGTGGCCAGATTCCAAGCGCCGCGAGCATGTTCGAAGACGTTTATAAAGAGATGCCGGAGCACTTGAAGCGCCAGCGTCAAGAGTTGGGGATCTGACATGAACGATCACAACAATAAAATCGAGCTGGAAACCGCCATGACCACGACCACCATGACCATGATCCAGGCCCTGCGCTCGGCCATGGATGTGATGCTTGAGCGCGACGACAATGTGGTGGTATTCGGCCAGGACGTCGGTTACTTCGGCGGCGTGTTCCGTTGCACCGAAGGCTTGCAGAGCAAGTACGGCACCTCGCGGGTGTTTGATGCGCCGATCTCCGAAAGCGGCATCATCGGCGTGGCCGTGGGCATGGGTGCCTATGGCCTGCGCCCGGTGGCTGAAATTCAGTTCGCCGACTACGTGTACCCGGCCACCGACCAGATCATCTCGGAAGCGGCGCGCCTGCGTTATCGCTCGGCCGGCCAGTTCACTGCACCGCTGACCATGCGCATGCCCTGCGGCGGCGGCATCTACGGCGGCCAGACCCACAGCCAGAGTATCGAAGCGGTGTTCACCCAGGTCTGCGGCCTGCGCACGGTGATGCCGTCCAACCCCTATGACGCCAAGGGTCTGCTGATCGCCTCCATCGAAAACGATGACCCGGTGATCTTCCTCGAGCCCAAACGCCTGTACAACGGCCCGTTCGACGGCCACCACGACCGCCCGGTGACCCCGTGGTCGAAACACCCGCAAGCCCAGGTGCCGGACGGCTACTACACGGTGCCGCTGGATGTGGCTGCCATCGTGCGTCCAGGCTCGGCCGTCACGGTGCTGACTTACGGCACCACCGTGTACGTATCGCAAGTGGCCGCCGAAGAAACCGGCATCGATGCCGAAGTCATCGACTTGCGCAGCCTGTGGCCGCTGGACCTGGAAACCATCGTCAAGTCGGTGAAAAAGACCGGCCGTTGCGTGGTGGTGCATGAAGCCACTCGGACCTGCGGTTTTGGTGCCGAGCTGGTGTCGTTGGTGCAAGAACACTGCTTCCACTACCTGGAAGCGCCTATCGAGCGTGTGACCGGCTGGGACACCCCCTACCCCCACGCGCAAGAGTGGGCGTATTTCCCTGGCCCGACCCGTGTGGGCGCGGCTTTGCAACGGGTCATGGAGGTCTGAATGGGCACGCACGTTATCAAGATGCCGGACATTGGCGAAGGCATCGCAGAGGTTGAGTTGTCGGTATGGCACGTCAAGGTCGGCGATATGGTCGTGGAAGACCAGGTGCTGGCGGATGTGATGACCGACAAGGCGATGGTGGATATTCCCTCGCCGGTCCATGGCAAGGTGATATCGCTGGGCGGCGAGCCGGGTGAAGTCATGGCCGTGGGCAGTATCCTGATCAGCATTGAAGTCGAAGGCGCGGGCAATACCCGGGAGTCGGCGTTGTCGGCGGTGGTTGAAGAAGCCGCGCCGGCCCCAAAAGCCGAAATCAAGGCTCCTGCGGTTGAAAGCAAACCGGCCGCCAAGCCGGTGGTGGCCGCCCAGGCCCCGGTGGCCCGCGACGCCAATGAGCGCCCGCTGGCCTCACCCGCCGTGCGCAAGCATGCGCTGGACGCCGGGATCCAGCTACGCCTGGTCCAGGGCTCGGGCCCGGCCGGGCGTATTCTGCATGAAGACCTCGACGCCTATCTGCAACAGGGCAGCACCCGCGCCTCGGCCGGCGCCACCCCGTATGCCGAGCGTAACGACGAAGAGCAGATCCCGGTGATCGGCATGCGCCGCAAGATCGCCCAGCGCATGCAGGACGCCACGCGCCGCGCCGCACATTTCAGCTACGTCGAAGAGATCGACGTGACGGCCCTCGACGACTTGCGCGTACACCTCAATGAAAAACACGGCGCCAGCCGCGGCAAGCTGACGTTGCTGCCATTCCTGGTGCGCGCGATGGTTGTGGCCTTGCGCGATTTCCCGCAGATCAACGCGCGTTATGACGACGAAGCCCAAGTCATCACCCGCCTTGGCGCGGTGCATGTGGGCGTCGCCACCCAGAGCGATGTCGGCCTGATGGTGCCCGTGGTGCGTCACGCCGAGGCGCGCAGCCTGTGGGGCACCGCCGAAGAAATCACCCGCCTGGCCAACGCCGCGCGCAATGGCAAGGCCAGCCGTGACGAACTGTCGGGCTCGACCATCACCCTGACCAGCCTCGGCGCGTTGGGCGGAATTGTCAGCACCCCAGTGCTCAATCTGCCGGAAGTGGCGATTGTCGGCGTCAACCGCATCGTCGAGCGACCAATGGTGATCAAGGGGCAGATCGTGATCCGCAAGATGATGAACCTCTCCAGCTCCTTCGATCACCGGGTGGTCGATGGCATGGACGCGGCGCAATTCATCCAGGCCATCCGTGGCCTGCTCGAACAACCCGCCAGCCTGTTCCTGGAGTAAGGGCATGACTCAGACTTTGCATACCACGCTGCTGATTATCGGCGGCGGCCCAGGCGGCTATGTGGCGGCGATTCGCGCCGGCCAACTGGGCATCCCGACCATCCTGGTAGAAGGCCAGGCGTTGGGCGGTACCTGCCTGAATATCGGCTGCATTCCGTCCAAGGCCCTGATCCACGTTGCCGAGCAGTTCCAGCAAACCGTGCACCACAGCCAGGGTTCGGCCCTGGGCATCGAAGTGGATGTGCCGACCCTGGATATCCGCAAGAGCGTCGAGTGGAAGGACGGCATTGTCGACCGCCTGACCACCGGGGTTGCCGCGCTGCTGAAAAAGCACAAAGTGCAGGTGATCCACGGCTGGGCCAAGATCGTCGACGGCAAGACCGTGGACGTGGACGGCCAACGCATCCAGTGCGAGCACCTGCTGCTGGCCACCGGTTCGAAAAGCGTCAACCTGCCGATGCTGCCGATTGGCGGGCCGATCATTTCGTCCACCGAAGCCTTGGCACCGAGCCATGTGCCAAAACGCTTGATCGTGGTGGGTGGCGGTTATATCGGCCTGGAACTGGGGATTGCCTATCGCAAACTCGGGGCCGAGGTCAGCGTGGTCGAAGCCCAGGACCGCATCCTGCCGGCCTACGACGCCGAGCTGACGCAGCCGGTCGCCGAATCCCTCAAGCAGTTGGGGGTCAAGCTGTACCTCAAGCACAGCGTGACGGGTTTTGAAGGTGGCAGCCTGCAAGTGCGCGATCCGAATGGCGAGACCCTGGCCCTCGACACCGACCAGGTGCTGGTTGCCGTCGGTCGCAAACCCAACACCCAGGGCTGGAACCTGGAAGCCTTGAACCTGACGATGAACGGCGCGGCAATCCAGATCGACAGTCGTTGCCAGACCAGCATGCGCAATGTGTGGGCCATCGGCGACCTGAGCGGCGAGCCGATGCTGGCGCACCGGGCCATGGCCCAGGGCGAAATGGTCGCGGAGCTGATCAGCGGTAAATCCCGCGAGTTCAACCCGGCGGCGATCCCGGCGGTGTGCTTTACCGACCCGGAACTGGTGGTGGTCGGCAAGACCCCGGACGAAGCCAAGGCTGCGGGCCTGGACTGCATTGTCTCGAGCTTCCCGTTTGCGGCCAATGGCCGGGCCATGACCCTGGAGTCCAAGACCGGCTTCGTGCGGGTGGTGGCACGCCGCGACAATCACCTGATTGTTGGCTGGCAGGCGGTGGGGGTTGGCGTGTCCGAACTGTCCACGGCCTTTGGCCTGAGCCTGGAAATGGGCGCGCGCCTGGAGGATGTGGCAGGCACCATTCATGCCCACCCGACCCTCGGTGAAGCCGTGCAGGAAGCGGCGCTGCGGGCGCTGGGGCATGCCCTGCACCTCTGACCCACTGTGGCAGCGGGCTTGCCCGCGATAGCAATGTGTCAGTGTTAGAGGCGTTAACTGACCCACCGCTATCGTGAGCAAGCCCGCTCCCACACAGGCCAAGAATGAAGTATTGTTGCGCCCATCCAGAAATAAACCAAAAGCCTGCCTTCGACCAGGCGGTTGAAAAGAGATAGAGGGTGTCATGGGTAACGAAAGCATCAATTGGGACAAATTGGGTTTTGACTACATCAAGACCGACAAGCGTTTTCTCCAGACCTGGAAAGACGGCGCCTGGCAAGAAGGCACCCTGACCGAAGACAACGTGCTGCACATCAGCGAGGGCTCCACCGCCCTGCACTATGGCCAGCAGTGCTTTGAGGGCCTGAAGGCCTATCGCTGCAAGGACGGTTCGATCAACCTGTTCCGCCCGGACCAGAACGCCGCCCGCATGCAACGCAGCTGCGCCCGCCTGCTGATGCCGCAGGTGCCGACCGAAGCCTTCATCGAGGCGTGCAAGGCAGTGGTCCGCGCCAACGAGCGGTTCATCCCGCCGTACGGCACTGGCGGCGCGCTGTACCTGCGCCCGTTCGTGATCGGCACCGGTGACAACATCGGCGTGCGTACCGCGCCCGAGTTCATCTTCTCGATCTTCTGCATCCCGGTCGGCGCCTACTTCAAGGGCGGACTGACCCCGCACAACTTCCTGATCTCCGGCTACGACCGCGCCGCGCCGAACGGCACCGGCGCCGCCAAGGTCGGTGGCAACTACGCAGCCAGCCTGATGCCCGGCTCCCTGGCGAAAAAAGCCAACTTTGCCGACTGCATCTACCTGGACCCGGCCACCCACTCGAAAATCGAAGAAGTCGGTTCGGCCAACTTCTTCGGGATCACCCACGACAACAAGTTCGTCACCCCGAACTCGCCGTCGGTGCTGCCAGGCATCACCCGCCTGTCGCTGATCGAACTGGCCAAGACCCGCCTGGGCCTGGACGTGGTCGAAGGCGACGTGCTGATCGACAAGCTGGCAGACTTCAAGGAAGCCGGCGCCTGCGGTACGGCGGCAGTGATCACGCCTATCGGCGGGATCGAGTACAAAGACAAGCTGCACGTGTTCTACAGCGAAAAAGAAGTCGGCCCAGTGACCCAGAAGCTCTACAAAGAGCTGACCGGTGTGCAGTCCGGCGACGTTGAAGCGCCGGCTGGCTGGATCGTCAAGGTCTAAGCCCCGCTGCGCAACAAAATGTGGGAGCGGGCTTGCTCGCGAAAGCGGTGGGTCAGTCAACGTCATCAGTGACTGACCCACCGCTTTCGCGAGCAAGCCCGCTCCCATATTTGCTTACAGGTGGTTTCAGGATTTGGGCAGGTTCTGCGCAATCTTCTTGCCCATGCTTATCCTCGGCTCCACGCCATACCCCAGTGCTTCGTAGAAGCCCACCACCGTATCGTTGCCCAGATTGATCTGCAGGTTGATTTTCAGGCAGCCCAGGGCGATCAACGCCTGTTCCCCATGGCGCACCAACGACGCGCCCAGGCCTTGCCGGCGATAGTCCGGATGCACGGCCACCGAATACAACCAACCCCGATGCCCGTCGTAACCTGCCATCAAGGTGCCGATCACGGCCTTGCCGTGGGTGGCGACAAAGAACAGCCCGTCCTCCACCGCAAGCTTTCTATCAATCGCCAGTTCCGGCCGGTTATGTGGTGTGTCATAACCAAACGCCGTCTGCCATAACGCCGCGACCTGGGCCCGATGCAAACGGTCGCGATACACGCCGATGGGGTGGCGGGACGACAATACTTTCTCCATCACCAGGGTGCGCTCGTTGCCGTGGTACACATCCCGCACGGTCTGGAACCCCAGCTTGGTATAAAACGGCTCGGCGGTGAGGGACGACGGTACGCTCAATACCGTGACCCCAGCCTCACGGGCCCGCTGTTCGATATCGACCATCAGTTGGCGGCCGATGCCCTGCCCTTGCAGCACCGGGTTGACGAACACCGAACGCACCACATTGACGTCCAAGGCGGCGGTCGCGACGATTTCTTGATCCTGGAGTGCAACCAGCACGGTACGCCGCGTGAGCAATTGCAGCACCGCCTCCGGCGTGAAGTTGCTCGCCACCCGCGCAATCACATCCGCCGGGTAGTCACGGGCGTTGCTGCTGCGCAGGGCCGCCAGGATGACCTGGCTGATGCCTTCGGCATCGGTGGGTTGGGCGAGGCGGACGGCGGTAGACATGACTCCTCCTGACGGGTGACGTAATGACAGCCACCACAATACCCATGTGTGGGCTTGTGTGGGAGCCGGGCTTGCCCGCGATGCAGGCACCTCGGTGTGTCCGCTACACCGCGGTGATGCTATCGCAGGCAAGCCAGCTCCCACACAAGTCGGCTCCTACAGGTTTGAGCGCCCCCTGACAGCCGATTCGGCTGCCACACCCCTCTTTTCAGCTTTCCCGGCTGGGCCGCTCCCCTGTTTCAGCCGGGATTCTACGGCCAGAGCGCACAAAATAGCCTCAATGCCCAACCCCATGGACTCGTGCCCCCATGCAAACCACCAATACCGTCCTGATGATTCGCCCGGCGCACTTTGCCTTTAACCCGGACACCGCGATCAACAACCGCTTCCAGCGCGCGCCCGTCGATCCGGTGGCCGCACAGCACAAAGCGCTGGAAGAGTTCGACGGTTATGTCGACACCCTGCGCCAGCATGGTGTGGAAGTGTTGGTGGTTCAGGACACACCCGCGCCCCATACCCCGGATTCGATCTTCCCCAATAACTGGTGGAGCAGCCATGCCGACGGCAGCCTGGTGCTGTACCCGATGGAGGGCCAGAACCGCCGCCTGGAGCGCGATAAAGGCGTGCTGCAAGTACTGGAGCAGCGCTTCGCAATCAAAGACACCATCGACTTCAGCCACCTGGAACAACAGAACATGTTCCTCGAAGGCACTGGCAGCATGGTCCTCGACCGCCAGCACCGCATCAGCTACGCCTGCCACTCCGGGCGCACCCATCACGATGCCCTGCGCCAGTTTGCCGAGCGCCTGGACTATCAGGTCTGCGCCTTCCACGCCGTCGACCGCCATCACGCACCGATCTACCACAGCAACGTGATGATGAGCGTCGGCCGCGACCTGTCGGTGGTGTGCCTGGACGCGCTGCCCGAGACCCAAGAACGCCAGGGCCTGGAACGCTCCCTGCGCGACACCGGCAAAGACATCCTGGCCCTGGACTTCGACCAACTGGAAGCCTTCGCCGGCAACATGCTGGAACTCCACGACCGCGACGGCCAGCCGCTGCTGGTGATGTCGGCCAGCGCCTGGCGCTCGCTCAAGCCGGCGCAGCGCCTGCATGTGGAACGCCACACCCACCCAGTCGTGGTGAATATCGACAACATCGAACGCATCGGCGGCGGCAGTGCCCGCTGCATGTTGGCCGAAGTGCATCTTCCGGCCCGCGCCTCATTCCAATAAGGAGTTTTTCCATGACCCGTTATATCGACGTCAACGACCTCAGCTACCTGGTATCGCAAAAAGGCCTGCAAACCTGCATCACCGAGATGGCCGAGTACATCCGCGCCGACTACCTGCGCTGGAATGACTTCGAAAAATGCGCGCGCCTGGCCAACCACTCGCCCGAGGGCGTGATCGAACTGATGCCGGTCTCGGATGCTTCGCTGTATGCCTTCAAATACGTCAACGGCCACCCGAAAAATACCCAGAGCGGCATGCTCACGGTCATGGCATTCGGCGCCCTGGGGGATGTGGATACCGGCAAACCGGTGCTGCTCAGCGAGATGACCCTGACCACGGCGATCCGCACTGCCGCCACTTCGGCCCTGGTTGCACGCTACCTGGCACGGGACAACAGCCGCAGCATGGCGCTGATCGGCAATGGCTCGCAAAGTGAGTTTCAGGCCCTGGCGTTCCACACCTTGCTGGGCATCAATGAGATCCGCCTGTTCGATATAGATACCCAGGCCATGCACAAGCTGGCGAACAACCTCAAGGCCTTCCCGACGATCAAGCTGACCCTCGCGGGTAGCGTCGCCGAAGCGGTGAAAGGCGCCGATATCGTCACCACCGTCACCGCCGACAAGGCCTACGCCACCATCCTTACCGACGACATGATCGAGCCCGGCATGCACCTCAATGCCGTGGGCGGCGACTGCCCCGGCAAGACCGAACTGGACCGGCGCATCGTCGAGCGCGCGCGGGTGATCGTCGAGTACGAACCACAAAGCCGTATCGAAGGCGAAATCCAGCATATGCCTGAGGATTCGCCGGTCATCGAGCTGTGGCAAGTGATCAACGGCCAGAAGCCGGGCCGGGAAAATGCGCGCCAGGTCACCCTGTTTGACTCGGTAGGTTTTGCCCTCGAAGACTATTCGGCCCTGCGTTATGTACTGGATGTGGCCAAGGCCCTGGACGTGGGCAGCGAGCTGGAGCTGGTACCGGACCTGGCCGACCCCAAGGACCTGTTCGCCCGCCTGGCCCAGCGACCAACCGCACAGCATAAAAAGCGCGCCTGAAACCGCTCTGGCCTGCCGCTTTGCGCAAGCGGCGGGCCCTAAACCGCGGTTTGAAAAGCCGATATACAGGGTGCCGCAGCCGATTCTGCTGCAATCCGCGTTTTAACAGCGCATTCCGCATGCGAAGGACTAGGTAAACGACACAAAAAACGCACCATCATGAAGCATTCTGAGCGCGACCAAAGAGTCAGCAAATGAATGCATGCCGCACCCTTTCTACTGCCCTGACATCAATTACAAAATATAGGGAAAACACCATGACTCCGCTCCGATCACTCGTCGCCGCGCTGCTCCTGCCTTTGTGCGCCACCGCCGTCCAGGCCCAGGAATGGAAAGAAATCCGTTTCGGCGTGTTCCCCGAGTACCCACCCTTTGAATCCGTGGCCGCCGACGGCAGCCTGCAAGGTTTCGACATTGAGCTGGGCAACGCTATCTGCGCCAAGCTTGAAGTCAAGTGCACCTGGGTCCACAACGAGTTCGACGGCATGATCCCGGCGCTGCGTGCGCGCAAGTTCGACGCCATCATGTCCTCCATGGCCGTGACCCCGGCCCGGCAAAAACAGATCGACTTCAGCGATCGCCTGTTCCTCAGCCCCACCTCGGTGATCACCCGCAAGGGCGCCGGTTTCGGCGACACCCCCGAATCCCTCAAGGGCAAACAGGTCGGCGTGCTCCAGGGCTCGCTGCAGGAAGCCTATGCCCGCGCCCACCTGGCCAAGCTCGGTGCCCAGGTCAAGGCATACCAGTCCCAGGACCAGAACTATGCCGACCTGCAAAACGGCCGCCTCGACGCGACGCTGACCGACAAGCTCGAAGCCCAGCTCAACTTCCTGTCCAAGCCTGAAGGCGCCGACTACCAATCCGGCCCGGCCTTCAAGGACCCGACCTTGCCGCTGGACATTGCCATGGGCCTGCGCAAGAACGACCAGGAACTGCTGGCGCTGATCAACAAGGGCATCGCAGCCATCCAGGCCGATGGCACTTACGCGCTGATCCAGAAGAAGTACTTCGGTGACGAAGATATCTATCACGAGTAATCCCCCGCCCTATCCCCTGTAGGAGCCGGCTTGCCAGCGCTGGCGGTGCGACAAACACCGCCATTTGCGGCAGGTTCCTACCGGTTCTATCGAGACTTTCCCGTGAATGAACTCCTCAACCTGCAAGGCTTCGGCCCGCTGTTGGCCCAGGGTGCCTGGATGACCATCAAGCTGGCGTTCCTCGCGCTGGTCCTGAGCCTGAGCCTGGGCCTGATCGCCGCCGGTGCCAAGCTGTCCAGCCATAAACTGTTGCGCATCCCCGCCACCCTCTACACCACCTTGATCCGCAGCGTGCCGGACCTGGTACTGATCCTGCTGATCTTCTACAGCCTGCAACTGTGGCTCAATGACTTGACCGAGATGCTTGGCTGGAACTACTTCGAAATTGATCCCTTCACCGCCGGTGTGATCACCCTGGGTTTTATCTACGGTGCGTATTTCACCGAAAACTTTCGCGGCGCGATGCTCAGTGTGCCGGTGGGCCAACTGGAAGCAGCGACCGCCTACGGTTTGAGCCGCTGGCAGCGGTTTCGGCTGGTGATGTTCCCGCAATTGATGCGGTTTGCGTTGCCGGGACTGGGCAATAACTGGCTGGTACTGCTCAAGTCCACGGCGCTGGTGTCGATCATCGGCCTGGCGGACCTGGTCAAGGCCGCGCAGAACGCCGGCAAGACCACCAATGACCCGTTGTACTTCCTGATCCTTGCGGGCCTGGTGTACCTGGTGATCACCACCCTCTCCAACCGCATCTTCAAACGCCTGGAACGGCGCTACAACGTCGGCATCAAAGGGGTGGCGCGATGATCGAACTGATCCAGCAATATGGCCTGGCGTACCTGTGGACCGATGGCTCGGGTTTTTCCGGGGTGGCCATGACCTTGTGGCTGTTTATCGTGTCGGTGATCCTCGGGTTTTTCCTGTCCATCCCCCTGGCAATCGCCCGCGTCAGCGAGCACTTCTGGCTACGCTGGCCGGTGGAGGTGTACACCTACCTGTTTCGTGGCACGCCGCTGTATATCCAGTTGCTGATTTGCTACACCGGCCTGTACAGCCTGGAAGTGGTGCAGGATAACGCCCTGCTCAATCAGTTTTTCCGCAATGCCTTGAACTGCACGCTGCTGGCCTTTGTGCTCAACACCTGCGCCTATACCGTGGAAATCTTCGCCGGGGCCATTCGCAATATTCCCCATGGCGAAATTGAAGCCGCGCGGGCCTACGGCCTGCACGGCTGGCGGATGAACCTGTTCGTGGTGATCCCCGCCGCGCTGCGCCGCGCATTGCCGGCCTACAGCAACGAAATGATCCTGATGCTGCACGCCACGTCCCTGGCATTTACCGCAACCATCGCCGACATCCTCAAGGTGGCCCGTGACGCCAATGCCGAAACGTTCCTCACGTTCCAGGCCTTCGGCATTGCTGCGCTGCTGTACATGCTGCTGTCCTTCGCATTGGTGGGCCTGTTCCGACTGGCCGAACGACGCTGGATGCGCTTTCTTGTCCCGACCCGAGGCTAACCCATGAATCAGTCCGCACAGGCCCTGGCCGCTCATCCCACACACACTGCCGCGCCCCGCCCGAACGTGGTGGCGGCCGGCGCCAACGTCAAACTCAAGGTCGAAGACCTGCATAAAAGCTACGGCGACCACGAAGTGCTCAAGGGGGTTTCGCTCAACGCCAGCAAGGGCGATGTGATCAGCCTGATCGGCGCCAGCGGCTCCGGCAAAAGCACCATGCTGCGCTGCATCAATTTCCTCGAACAGCCCGACGCCGGGGTAATCACCCTGGACGGCATCAGCATTGAAATGCGCCAGGGTCGCGCCGGGGTGCAGGCGCCGCACCAGGCACAACTGCAGAACCTGCGCACGCGCCTGGCCATGGTGTTCCAGCACTTCAACCTGTGGAGCCACATGACCGTGCTGGAAAACATCTGCATGGCGCCACGCCGGGTGTTGGGCGTCAGTGCCGCCGAAGCGGAGAAACGCGCGCGGATGTACCTGGATAAAGTCGGCCTGCCGGGCCGGGTCGCCGATCAATACCCGGCGTTTCTCTCCGGTGGCCAGCAACAGCGCGTGGCCATCGCCCGGGCCCTGGCCATGGAGCCGGAGATTATCCTGTTCGATGAACCGACCTCGGCGCTGGATCCGGAGCTTGTAGGAGAAGTCCTCAAAGTCATACAGACGTTGGCCGAGGAAGGTCGTACCATGCTTATGGTCACCCACGAAATGGGCTTTGCCCGGCAAGTCTCCAGCCAGGTGCTGTTCCTGCACCAGGGCCGTGTCGAAGAACAAGGCAGCGCCGAGATTCTCGACCATCCGACCAGCGAACGCTTGCAGCAATTTCTCTCCAACCGCTTGAAGTGAACACAGAATCGACCATGGATACCAAGGCCAACGGACCCCATTCCACCCCAGTGCTGGATCGCATTGATGAAGCCATCATTGATGTCTTGCGCCATCAGGGGCGTATCACCTACGAAAAGCTGTCTTCGCTGGTGCACCTGACGCCCAGACCCTGCCTGGAGCGGGTGCGCAAGCTGGAGCGGCGCGGGGTGATTCGCGGCTACGGCGCGATCATTGATGTGCAAATGGTCTCGCCGGGGTTGTCCTTGCTGGTACTGGTGGCCTTGTCGAACCAGAGCGGGCGCTCGGCGCAAAAAGCCTTCGAAGCCTGCGTCAAAGCCTGCCCACAGGTGTTCGAGTGCCAATTGATCAGCGGCCCCTTCGACTACAGCCTGCGCATGCGCTGCCGGGACATGGAGCACTACCGCGTGCTGACGGAAACCTGGTTGAACAATGATGAGCTGCATATCGACAAACTGGTGGCCCATCCGGAGCTGGCGGTGGTGAAAAACACCGCGACTGAGTTGGCCTGAACCCCATCGCCTCACACGATGCAGATCAGATGTGGGGGGTGGGCTGGTGTGGGGGCTGGCCTGTGTGGGAGCTGGCTTGCCTGCGATGCAGACGCCTCGGTCTATCAGCTATACCGAGGTGATGCTATCGCAGGCAAGCCAGCTCCCACACAAGCCAGCCCGCCATATGCTTCCCATATGTTTCCCACATGTTTTAACCGTGCCCGCCTGAAATCCGCTTGCCGGGGCGCTCACCAATCAGCTTCGCCTGCCCATCCCGCTGCTTCCCCGTCCGCGCCTCGCTGATCAACCCCGGTATCAACTTACCCTCCGGCAAATTCTTCCAGAACCGGCTCGGCAGGTGCCCCTCCATGACCTTGGGATTCAACCGCGCCGGGTTGAAGATATGGCTGTAATAGGTCAGCCACATGGCACTGTGTGGATCTTCGACATTCTGCGCCAACTGCTGCCATTGCTCCGGGCACTGGCGTTGATGAATCAACTGCTCACCGTCGTAATACACCCCATCCAGGGGCGTCGCGATCATCCAGCGATGACGGCCCATGCGCCCGACAAAATGCTGGCTGGCACTGTGCAAAATATCGTGGGCCGGTTCGTGCCAGGCCACGTACTCCGGCAACTCCGGCCCCGCCGCCGCCGGCAGCGCGATAAAACGCACAAACGCATGCAGATGATGGGCCTCACGCCTTACCTGCTTGATCCGCCGTTGCAACTCGCTGCCCAGTTGATCCCCCGCCATCATCGCCGTGCGGTCACCATGGCTGACGCGCCACAGCACTTCATACAACAGGCTCCAGCGCTGCTCACCGTGGTAACAGGCGGCACTTTCCAGCAGCTCCAGCAGCGCCTTGGGAATGCGTGCCTGGAACGGGCCATTGTGCGTGGGGTAGTGTTCATCGGTGGCAAACAGGTCCGCCACTTCCACTTCGCCCCAACTGACATGGCTGGGGTCGATCTGATGGCTGAGCAGCCAGCGCGCCTGCTCGCGCCAGGTACTGAACAGGTTGTCGCATTCCAGGCTGATCATCCCCATAACCCCATCTGTTGCGGTTGCGGGCGGTCGCGCAGTTGCTCGCGCAGCAGCACGCTGGTGCTTTCCGCCTGCTGGGGGTGGTAGTCGCTGGTGATGAAGAACGGCTTGGCCTTGGTCAACACGCAGCGCATACGCGCCAGGTCTTCAAAACGGATCTTGCGTTGCCGGCGCAGCTCCACCAGGCGTTCGGTGGTACGCAGGCCAATCCCCGGGATACGTGCGATCAACGTCGCCTCGGCACGGTTCAGGTCCAGCGGGAACACCTCGCGATGCTCCAGGGCCCAGGCCAGCTTCGGGTCGATATCCAACGCCAGATCCCCCGGCCCCGCGAACAGTTCGTTGGCGCGGAAACCATAACTGCGCAGCAGGAAATCGGCCTGGTACAAACGGTGCTCGCGCATCAGCGGCGGCGCCGCCAGGGGCACGCTTTTCGGGCTATTGGGAATCGGGCTGAACGCCGAGTAGTACACCCGGCGCAACTTGAAGTTGCCATACAGCGCCTCGGCACCGTGCAGGATGGTGCTGTCGTCGGTGTCATCGGCGCCGACAATCATCTGCGTGCTTTGCCCGGCCGGGGCGAACCGCGGTGCCCGGGGCTCGTTGAGCACGGTTTGCTCGCCGGTGAAAATCGTCTGCATCGCCTGCTTGATCGAACCGATCTGTTTCTCCGGCGCGAGGATCTGCAGGCTTTTATCGGTGGGCAACTCAATGTTCACGCTCAAGCGATCGGCATACCGCCCGGCCTCGGCAATCAATGCAGGATCCGCTTCGGGGATGGTCTTGAGGTGGATATAACCGCGAAAGTCATGCTCCTCACGCAGCAACTTGGCGACCCGCACCAGTTGCTCCATGGTGTAGTCCGCCGAACGAATGATCCCCGAACTGAGAAACAGCCCGCTGACGCAATTACGCCGGTAGAAGTCCAGGGTCAGGCTCACCACCTCCTCCGGGTTGAACCGCGCACGGGGCACGTCACTGGAGCGGCGGTTGACACAGTATTGGCAGTCGTAGAGGCAGAAATTGGTCAGCAGCACCTTGAGCAACGACACACAGCGCCCATCGGGTGTGTAGCTGTGGCAGATGCCCATGCCATCGCTCGAACCCAGCCCGGCCTTGCCCTCGGAGGTGCGCTTGGGCGCCCCGCTGCTGGCGCAAGACGCGTCGTACTTGGCCGCATCGGCGAGGATGCTGAGTTTTTCGATCAACTGCATGGCGGGCTACCGGATACTGTATTTTTGTACAGTATCAGCAGCGATACCCGGCATTCAAGGAGAGATCGGCGAACGGTAGAACAAATAGTTGTGGGAGCTGCCGACGTTTTTTCAAACATATCAAGAACAGTTGAGCGACCCCGAGCCTTCAATCGTCGCGCGTCAGCACTTCCAGCAACTCAATCTCGAAATGCAGATTGCTATGGGGCTGGATATGCGCGCCCATCGCCCGCTCGCCATACGCCAGATGCGCCGGCACAAACAGCTTGCGCACGCCGCCGACCTTCATCCCCATCAAGCCCTGGTCGCAACCTTTTTCTATATGACCCCAACCAATCAGGGATTACCAAGCGCCTCTAGTTCAAGAAAATGTTCCCGGCCTAACGGAGTGAGGTCAGCATAGTGACCCCCATAATGGTCCCGAACGGGACGAATCAGTCTCACGCTCGCAAGGTGGTCTAGGGCATTCTGCGTTGCGATTCTGGACAGACCAGAGTTTTTAAGCACTTCGTCGAATCCAAACTGATAACCCTGTTGGATCGCATTCCCCACAACAAGGAATACAAGGTTTTGGTCATCCGTTAGGGGAGCACCACCCGTTGACGCACTATCAGCAGGCTCAACCTTCTCGTACCGGGCATATACCAGTGCTACAACGGGCAACATAAGCAGCACCATCAGTACAAGCACGAGCATCACCACCCAGAACGGGAGAGAAACGTCTCTCGCAAACCAACTGCCAACGCTCTGCATCCAGCTCCACAGACCTGAAATTGCTGGACTGAAAAACGACAAGTTCAATTGAGACTCGACCCATTTCGTTATCGGCACTGCCGCTACCGTACCGAGCACCCACCACAAAATTTTCTTCACCGTCTTCGCCCTGTCGCCAACTGATGTGCCAGATGTTACCAGAGCCTCCGTGCAAGGCACATTGATCGCTGAACTTGTTGGGCATGAAACAGGCTCCGTCACTTTCGATGTGTACAGTCAAGGCGCAACAGCAGCACAGAAATTAGCGGCGATATCTAAACTCTCCCGGCTTCCAATAATTCCCGAAGCTGCTCAGTAGAAGTCTGAGTAAAGTTCTTTTGGCAGTAAGCCCTGCAACCCGGCAAGTGCGGGGCACAAAACAAACCCCGTACACAAAACCAACTAAGCAAGCAAGTAATATCTTGACAAAACCGCACTATCGTGCGAAAATCGCTATAAGGATACAGATAAATTTTATCGTACCTTCCAACAACAGTTTTTAATCAATCACAGTCTGAATGGGTTTGCTGTTGTTGTCTGGTGGTAGCGTCCTGCTGCCGCCATCTATTTCTTATCTCATCGTTATTGTTTACTCCTTTTCAGTGACGATGGGCGAGCCACTTTCAGCGTGGTTCCTTTATACCCTCAAATATCCCTTGTGTGAGCTTGAGAATGCCAATAGCGGTATTGGTTTCCCGCTACCTCGTGTCCACCCAGTGGCATTTGGCAAAACTGGTACATCAGGGCAAACGGGTTCGTCTCCGCTTGTTCAAAGAGCCGTTTGCTGGCGGTGATGGACTCAGCACAAATACGAAGCGCGATAGACACAGGGCCGTCCGGCCCTTTGTTTTGTCCGCCTTTCGTTATTCCTACATTCTAGTAAATAAAACAAGGAGGCCGAATGGCTCTAATCCTCGTACGACCATGCGTGATCTGCGGAAACCCCATGAAAACAAAACGCGCTTCAAAACAAACATGCTCACAACGTTGCTACATGCAACTCTACCGTACCAAACACAAGGAAAAATACTAATGTCGATTCTACGAAAAGAAGCAAAACCAGAACTACAAGCCCTGAAAGACAACGCCACAAAGTTTTATGATGGTGGGTTTTGCGACGAAAATGCACTTCCCGCAATACGCGCTACAGTGAGCCAGTTGGCCGTAATGGCTTTGGGTCTTCCAGTTGCATTCAAACGCCGTGACGAATTCCTGGCTGCCGGATACATGCACAGCGATGTTACTCCGTTCCAACTCGGCGCCTATATCACCTTCTACGTGAAGAAACCGCAGGTAGAACAGAAAGCCGATCTGAAGGCGATTCATGCTCAAGTCGAGTCAGATTACCGTGCGAGTCTTGAACGTGAAAACGAATTGATCATTGCCCGCCAAGTTGAACTTGAGCAGGCGAGCATAGATCGCCAAGTTGAAAAAGAGTTGGCAGCGGAACGTCAGGCTCAACGCGATGCAATCGAAACTCGCATTCGTGCAGAACTTACGAAGTGATAGATCGTAGAGGCTAAACCCCGGATGGCCTTCGGGCCATTCCCAACCCACCCACGTAAAAGGAAAGTGCCAATGCACATCGGCAAGATACCGTTCGCCTTCTGTATGACGTGGGCACTGATTGTGATACTGCACTTTAGTCAATCGGCACGGATTGAGTCCGTCAGTCAGCACGCAATTGACTTGAATCGGCAAACATACAACCGGCTCCAGTTGGAACGCTCGCAAGACAGGGCGATAAACGAAGAGCAGACACGGAAAATCGTTTCCGTTGAAGTTATGCGAGCAAAATCCTAAAACTCGAACATCAACTCACACTAGGAGAGCCCGAATGAATCAGCCTGCATTACTGCAAGGAATTCTGAGCGCACTGCAAGAGTATGCTGCTGAATATCCTATCGCCCTACGTATTCAATTGGTCGAAGAACTAATCGAAGCAATGGGAACACGCCAACCACCAGAACCTATACCAACTGGCAGAAGGGCTTGGCGAAGACAAGAAGTGAAGGAAGATCGCCCCGCATGGGCACTCCCACACTACGCCCACTAATCAAATCAGGAATTATTCCCATGAAACTTTGTACGTGCAAACAGTGCGGTCATGTATTCGCAGTAACGAAAGTTAAACCTTTCTGCTCGGGCATTTGCCGTCGTGACAACCAAGAATCAGATCGAACCCTTTCCCCAGCTATCCTTGTCGGAGCAAATACAAATGAATCCAGCCACAACCAAAGCAGCCGCTGAACGCCGACCAACTTGCCAACTGTGCAAAAAGCGTTTTCGCACCAGAAGTAAAACAGCAAAATTCTGCAACACATCTTGCCGTACCAGCTTCAACAACAAAGCACGCCACGTTAAGCGAATCGCCAACGCCAGCACTTCCCCGTTCTTCTACGAACTCGCCCGTCAGGGTATCAGAGCAGGCACACTCCAGATTTATCGTCACTTCGACCAGCAACAACTTGAAGCCTTGTACGATGTGTACGCAAGTTGTCAGCGGATGAATGGGTATGGTCTACGAAAACAACACGGTGAAGCTCCATTCGAGTTATCCCATATTGCCCCTGTACGTGGAGAAGGTTCCGTTGGCTTGTTCAGGACCGATAATCTGGTCATAGCACCAATGTCTTTGAATCGTTCGCACAGTACCAAGCATTATAGTGGCGGCGCCTCAATTCCTCGTGCAGACCTCTTGCCGCGTTTCGCAGTATCCGAAGAAACCAAATTATCAGAAGTGGTGCAGCGCGTTATCAAGCTAATCGGTGAAGACGTGGTGCAGGCTGTAGTCCAGTCACGCAGGATCAAACCAAGTAAGCGACAAGCCCTGTACTCATGGTTAGTCGAGCATCTCGACCCAGCCAATCCAGAACATACCGAACACTTAAAGACAATCGAAACTGCGTCAGCTCGTATTCTGGATGGGATTAAGCGCCAGCTTGCAGGCAAGGAACCCGTGGGTGATTTCCGTGTGCGGCTTGGCTACCACGATGACACCAGTGTTCTGATGAGTGAGTGGGAACGTATCGGCAAGGCGTATCGCCCTGAATTGTTGCCAGCTTTGGAGCGTATCCAGTTCCTATTCGCCAACACAAACTCTCGTTTCAGTTACAACTTCCACTTCGACGCCATCGACCTTCGGTTGGTATTCGACATGTTGCATGGACGGCCAGTCCACACCGTCACTTTCATCATTGACGCAATGTACGCCAAAGCGCTGGCGAGCCCGGTCAAGTACCAGCCAACCAAAGCCCTTGTGTCAGTTGTTGAGAAGCCCCTACGCACCTCCCTGAGCGCGACGGAATCGTTCCTTGAAGGTTTGGATAATTGCACACCTTACATCGCCCCAGACGCCTTGTACGTCGGCTCCGTGTCAGTTTATCGCGAACTTGAACCAGCTCCGTTTTAGAACAACTGATTCACTCCGTAGAAGTGTAACGCACACGGTGCGATTCGCTTTGAACCCTTATGGCTCGTGGCTTCCAGCCATTTTCTGTGGACGTGAGCGGGGCGCGTCGGTAGTTACCATATTGCCTACATGCAACTGATTCCTAGTTGGCCGAAGACTATTTTTATACATGATATACTGTCGCCTGACAGAACCGAACTTTCGGAACTGCAAACATCCGTTGATTCGAAAAGGTAATAGCAATGAACGAACACTTGAAAGTTTTGGCTGCAATTGCAACTGGCAAAGTAGCGCACGTTGACGGCGATGAGGCTCGCATATTGAAGAAATTGATTCTGCTCGGAAATGCAAAGGCGGTATTCTCTGGAGCAGATGACGACTTCAATGGGCTGTCCTACATCAATCCAGAAGTTACTACACAGGGCCAGAAATACCTCGAAGCCCATCACGCTTTTGCATAACTCGCAATAACAGGGAGCAGCCCAAGACTTGCAATCAAGGGCTGCATAAAGCCTATCGTGCGTCCCGCGTACAGGGTCAACCTGAACTAGTTGCACGAACGTGAGTTGCATCAGATACATGCAAAAAGAAGTATGGAATAACCCCCCTGAAACCCCTTTTTACTGTCGGAATTGGGCCATTGAATGCAGTTATCCAAGGGCGTTCGCATAGTGCAATGCCCGGAAACACTGATTCTAGAGCCCCCTGCGTTCCAAAACACCAAGCAAGAGCCGGTTTTCCCCGCCTGCACGCAAAATCTGGACAGTTTCGAGGGGTGAAGGTCGCTCCGTTTCGCACAGGAGCGCTTCGACAGTGGTGCCGTCACACATTCGACCTGGGATTGATAGGACGCCAGCCTTTCCGTGCTCGCCCCTCGATTGATAGCGCTCTGGATCGAGGCATGCGAAACATAACATATCGTTGACGACCGACAGCAATATGTTATGATGACCCCATCACGAACAATGACAGGGACGAACGATGAAACAGGTAGTGGCTTATGCGAGGGTATCGACTGACGATCAATGTCTTTCCGTAGCTGGTCAGTTCGCTGCTATCAAAATCGCTGCTGAGGCTAACGGCTGGCACATCATTGCAGAGTTCACCGACCAAGGCGTGTCTGGCGCCATTGATCCCATGGAGCGCCCACAGTGCAAACTGGCTCTCGCCATGGCAAAGGGTTTGTCTTGCCCGGTGATGGTTCATCGTCTCGATAGGCTTGGCCGTGACCACGCTCACTTCGTCACCTTGCAAAAGAAATTCAAATTCATCGAAGCCGAAGACGTGCATGGCAGTGGCTTGGTGCGGAACATAAAGTCGTTGTTGGCTGAGGAGGAGCTAATCAAGATCCGCCAGCGGACAAAGGACGGTCTGGCAACGTTGAAGGTGAAGGCTGCAAACGGGGACCAAGAGGCTCAGGCCAAGATTGCCCGCCGTGACGCTGGCCGCGAGGCTGCATGGGCGGTCGGTAACGGTGAAGCTGTAAAGGCTAAAGCGCTAAACGCTGACAACCGTGCAAGGGCTCTGGAAGCGGAGCTGAAAGCCTGTCTCTACGACGGTAAGCCTTCATACGCAGCCATCGCCAAGTGCCTAAATGACAAGGGACTGACTACGGATCGAGGTAGCGCCTTTGCACCGATGACAGTATCCCGCTTGATGGCGCGTCTTGGTGTGTCGCTGCCAGCGTAAGCGTCCGCATAACTTCCACGTCCCCCATAGCGCCATTGAGCCCCGCCAACGCGGGGCTTTGTCGTCTCTGTGTGTGAGAGTGCTTCAACTTATTTTGAGGAAAGTACAGCTTTCAAACAGGCCACCCGTGTCAGGCTAAGCAGGTGGAACGGGGCGCCGGATTATATTTTCGGCTGAAAAACCAAACGACTATCGAAGTGCATCGAAAAAAAAATCGGGGACTGGGATATTTTCCAACACAGCTCCATTTCTTCACGGCGTTCTTTTGCGCCTGAAGTTTTGTCATATCGCCTACTGGACGCTCCTCATGCCATCCTGCCACCATACGGCCTCTCCATCACTTTCAAGGAATGAACCGTGTCAGCAAAAAGAACTCTCGGTATCGTGCTTGCGGTTGGCCTTGCGTACATCGTTATCAAGGGCGTAGCCAACGACACATCGCAGCCCAAAGCATCCGCATCTAACGGCGTCTATGTCGATGAAATGGCGCATCGACAGAAAGAAGCAGAGCGGGTTGCCACACTGGAATCCTTCACGGCATCAGACATTGCAGAAGCTTACAAACTTAATACATACGCAGCTGATATGACTTTCAAAGGGAAGAACTTCAAAGTCGCCGGCACCGTAGCCAGCATCAACACCGATTTCCGAGGCAAGCCATACATCACCATGAAAGGTGGCGTTAACCAGTTTATGGAGCCTCAATTTGCACTGGCGGAGAGCAATCAGAAATTCGCCGCAGCCTTGAAGCCGGGCGAGAAAATTACACTTGCGTGTACTGGCCGAGGTGATGTTGCCAAAACGCCTATGTCCAACGAGTGTACATTCGTCTGGTAGGTAGAGACGTGAACCACACGAACGCAATCGGCTGAAAGCCTTGTATTACATGGTGTTGAGGGGTGTTGAGGCGGTTTTCGATGCGCGCGACGGGAGCCGCTTATACGCCTTTTTACGAGGAATGCAAGCGATTTGTCTTGACAGGATTCAGCATACCCCTACAATGCTCTACTGCGGCAGCAGCATCGCCGCCATCCTTGCTGACAGAACACACCAACAATAAATATCTACTCAGACCAAATGCTTCTGCTTTTGATGTTGGCGATGGTTCGCTCCTGGTGCGTGCAACACCAGCGCCTGCATGTCGTCACTGATGTTGTTGGTGCAAATCCGCATAGTCGGTTTCATCCCACACAGACTCTGCCGGTTCGTCTGACTGGAATGGTTCGTGATATGGATAGTCCGCTTCATTGCCCTTCGATACGAGAATCAACCTCTCTCCTGCCATCAATTTGTATTTGTCTTGACGACGATCTACACCGTCGTAACGATACACACCATTCGAATGTGACGAAGTAATTTGTCCATCTGCATTTACAGTGATTGAATATCCAACAGTGCGGAGCATTGCAGCCAATCGCTGGCTATCCTCTGCTTCAAGTGTCCAAAGCTTGCCCATTTCGTTCCAGCCTTGGGCTGGGGGTGCAACAACAGTTGAACGCAGTATCACCAAGGCGTTCTCTGCTGCCTCACGGGCTTTCTGAGCCTCTTTCAGCTTGGTTGCAAGCTCTGGCATAAAACCAACTGCATCAACAGTCTGCAACAGGCTAGCCACCTTCTTGCTCAACTCATGTAGTTCAGCTTCACGAGTGACAATCTCTTTGTCATTCACACCCATCTGTTGCTGTGCAATCGCTTCAAGAGCTGCTTTGACAGATGTGTATGAGTAGATTTTATCAAGGACAGGCTTTGGCACGTTATGCGAGTTACTGCATGCCTGTTGGTTTGCTCGTGTAATACAGCGCATGCTGTGCGGCTTGCCATATTTGTTCTGGATTATGTAGTTCTTTCCACAGGTGCCACACTTCACCAATCCGACCAAAAAATGCCTAGCGGTCTTTGCAGGGCGTGTCGTCTTCTTCATCTCGAATTGGATCTGTGCTTTGTAGAACAGAGAGGGTTCGATAATGACGGGGTAGACATCATCAATCACATGATGATCTGCTGTATCAATCAAAACTTCCCATTTCCCAATCACAGCTTGATTTCTCAACCAGTGACCTACTCCAAAACCAGAAGTTTTAGCCAGCTCAGGCACACCAGAATCACGCAGCCTCTTTGCAATCGTAGTCTTGCCAACGCCAGAGACATACAACTCAAACGCGGTCTTGATCCAAGGTACAACGTTTTCACGTACAGAGCCGTCGCTATTGAGCCATACAGGCGTCATCCGTTTCGGAGTGACACGATTCTCCCTAGCTTGCTTCCTGCGTGACTCATATGACGCAGACACGCGCTCTGATAGAAGTTTGGAATACCCATGTGCTGCCTGGATCTTGGCTACCAACAGAAAAATCTGTGACCCTTCAAGGCTCGCTTCTGTGTACTCGGTGTTGTCGTCAAGTGTGATGATGGACACACCAGCTTCAAGGATGGGACTGATGATCTGCTTCAGCATCCTCATCGGGGAGAGACGCCCGGCTCGGTCGATAGCCTCAACCAGAACAACGTCACCCGCTCTAATCTCACCCTCCTGCACAGCCACCAGCAAGTCACCAAAACCACCACCGGCATCAATGTGCTCGCCGTGGAAACCACTCTTTGCCAAGTCTTTGTATCGGAGCTGGCTTACCTCGTAGTCAGGATGCTGGGCTAGCCAATCCGCGATCATCTTTTCCTGCCGCTCTACGCTAGAGCCTACCCGTTGACGGGCATCCGAAAATCTCACGTAGCTGATGGCTTGCTTCTTTTGTGGTGGTGTTTTCACTGGTGTACGCCCCGTATCTACTGGCTGAAAGGATAACATGGGCATAGGGTCACATAGAGAAAACCTGTTCCCACCCCTTGATCACACGCCCGGTGCCAATCACACACTGGAACGGCTTGCCCCGCTCCCAGGACGAATCAAACACCGTACCGTCTTCCAGGGTGCCGGTGTATTGAGTGGTGATCAGCGCCCCCTTGACCACGGCTTTACCGTCGCCTTGGCGGATGTCGGTGATTTGCAGTTCTTCGTTGCTCATGGGGGATCTCGTTGGGTTCACACTGGCTGGCTTTTTCCCAGAATCAAGCGCCTTTGGCAAGTGCACTCTTAAGGATCCAGACTACGCCTCAGCCAGAAGCGCCTGACTTAACCTCAGCCATCTTTTCCCCTCTTATAAAAAATCAACCACCCCGGTTGCACAACAATAAGAGGTCACACCCCAATGAGCCAACCAACAAGCCCTGTCTGCGTCGCTGTCGTGCAGTTCGACCCCCAGGTCGGCCTGGATAACCGCGAAAGCAATCTGCATCGCAGCCTGGCCTTGGCTGCCGAGGCGGTCAATGGTGGGGCTAACCTGATCGTACTGCCCGAGTTGTCGAACTGCGGTTACTTCTTCAGCAGCCGCCAGGACGCATTCGAGCATGCCGAGCCCGTTCCCGGCGGGGCCAGTGTGCAAGCCTGGATGGCGTTTGCCGCCACCCATCAGGTGTATCTGGTGGCGGGCCTGAATGAGATCGAGGGTCGGCAGTTATTCAATACTGCGGTATTGCTGGGGCCGGATGGGTTGATCGGTAAGTACCGCAAGGCCCACCTATGGAACCTCGAGAAGCTCTGGTTCACCCCTGGCAACCTGGGCTTTCCGGTATTTGAAACGCCTATCGGGCGCATTGGTCTGTTGATCTGCTGGGACATCTGGTTCCCGGAAGTACCACGCATCCTCAGTCAGCAAGGCGCCGATATTATTTGTAGCCTCAACAACTGGGTGTGGACGCCGCCGCCGCTGTTCGACGAGGCCGGTAAATGCATGGCGTCGTACCTGACCATGACCGCCGCCCACGTCAATAATGTGTTTATCGCCGCCGCCAGCCGGATCGGTGAGGAGCGTGATGCACGCTACCTGGGGTGTTCGTTGATTGCCGGGACCAATGGCTGGCCTATCGGCAAAGTGGCGTCGGCTAACCACCAGGAAATCCTCTTCGCCGATATCGACCTGACCAGCGCCCGCAGTGCGCCGATCTGGAACAGTCTCAACGACCTGCACCGTGACCGGCGCGATGATCTGTACGATCAGATGCTCGGGTATTGCCAGCACCCCGCCCTGCCGCGCTAAAGGGAGGGCGAGTCATGGAAAATTTATTCATGAAACCTGGGAACGAGCGATCTCGGGTCGATAAGGCGATCATCGCATTGGGGCTCATCAGCATCTCGCTGATTGTCTGGACGGTCCTCACGCACCAAGGCTCCTGGCCTAGCTACGGCGATATGGTGGCAGCATTTCCCGACCCCATCGCCTGGCTACGCTGGGTACTGGGGGATGTCAGCGAAGTGGCCTTCTACAAGCATGAGCTTGCCTCCCTCGGGTTGTTGGCGGGTGCATACCTGGCCTGGTGGGCCAGCCGCACCGGCAAGCGCTGGCAAGGCTTTGCGATTTGCTACGGCAGTGGGCTGTGGCCGTGGTTGGTGACCAGTTCCCTGCTGGGCCTGCTGCTGAGCAACCTGTTATGGGGTTGGACGGTCACCGCCGAGACCTGGCAACCCACCTTCGCCGCGTTTGTTTCACTGCCGGCAGCAATGGTGCTGATGTTTGGGGGCGGTTGGAAAGTCACCCTCAATGGCGCGTTGTTGGGGGCGCTGCTGGTCACGCCGATGTGCTTGCTGATCGTCAATTTTGTCTGTGTACCGCTGGATTTGCCGGTGGTGATTGGTAACGTGCTGGGCATGGCGGCGGGCAGCGTGATTGCCTTTGTCATCTGTCGCCGCGTGCCGATTCTGGTGCGCTCGGACTATATCGCCGCAGACAAACCATTGCCGCTCAAGCCGCCAACCTATGGCCTGGGCTGGAGCTTGCGCAGGGTCTTGGCCGATTTTTCCGAAGCGCCGTTCTTCGGCAATGAGTGGGCCAGCCTTGGCCTGCTGGCGGGAGTCCTGCTGGCGTATGCCTTGAACCCGTTGAGTGCCGCCTATGGGTCGGGACTGGTGCTGCAACTGATCGGTGCCCAGGCGCTGACATCGGCTCTGGGTGTACTGATCTGGCGCAGTCAGTGGATCAAGCGCGGTTGGTATCCCACCTACGTGCCGCTGGTCTCGGTCGTACCGGCAGCGGTGCTGACCCATGGCGGGAGCTGGATGGTGATTGGATCGAGTGCGTTGCTTGGCGCGTTGATCGCGCCGCCGCTGGCCTGTGCCATTGCCGGGCGGCTGCCGACACACTTTCATCCCTATATCGGTAATGTAATCTCGATGGCGTTGAGCACCTTGCTGATTGTGCCCGTCGTTGGAAGGTTGATCGCGTAAACAGCCGGGTAAGGCTCTTGAGCCTTACCCGCTCCCAGCCTTACAACCACCGCCAGAACCGCCCCCAGAACCCCCGCTCCAGATCCGCCTTGCACCCTGCATACTGGCGCGCATACAGATCGGAACGGGCCTTGACCTTGCCGGCTACCGGCAACAGCCACGCCTTGCTGGCATAGGTGCGGTTACGATAGCCGCCCCAGCCTTCGTGGTAGTTGAGGTACTGGCCATAGGCGTCGTATTTGTATACGCCGTTGATGCTGGCGGTCTTGTCCATGTACCAGCCGACAAAGTCGATCGCGTCGTCGAAGTCCTGGCGGCTGGCCCAGTTGCGGCCGGTGCTTTTCTGGTAGTCGCCCCACACTTCATCCTTGGCCTGGGCGTAGCCGGCAGCGGTGCTGACGCGGCCCCAGGGGATGATCCACAGCAGGTATTTGCGCGGAGTCTTGGCGTTCTGCCGGAAGCCCGATTCCTGATACATGATGGCGAACGGCACCTGGATCGGCACACCCCAGCGCTTCTGGGTGACTTTGGCTGCGTCGTACCAGTCGTCCTTTTCGCGGAAGATGCCGCAGATGTCGTCAGGGGTGCGTGGCGGTGAGGTACCGCACGCCGCCAACAGGGTGGTGAATAGCAGGAGGGCTGTGGTTTTTACCGGGGTCAAAAGCATACCTTTGCGTGAGCGCGAAAAAAGCCGACAGTTTACGCGCTCACGCAAGGTGTTGCGGTTACGAATCAGTGGGCCTTGATCAAGCCACGGGCACTTTGCGGGTCGAAATGGCCAGGCGACCGATGCCAAAGCTCAATGCGGCACCCAGTACCAACATCAACAAGGTGCTCCACGCCGCGCGGGACAGTTGCTTGGCCGCCACTTCACCGGCCTCGCGGGCCTTTTGTTCGGCCTGGGCCTTGAGTTCCTCGACTTTCTGCACGGCCTGCTGATAGGCCTGGGCATAATTCTCGACAATCTGGCTGGCCTCGGCCTGGCTCTTGCCAGTACGGGCGGCGACGATGTTCACCAGCGCCTCTTTGTCGGCCGCATTCAACGCCGGCTCACCAGAGGCTTTGACGCGCTCGAACCATTGCTTGAGTTCGCTCGCGGCCTGGGCCGGGTTGGTGGCGGCATCAGTGGCCGATTGCTGACCGTCTGCCGCTGCCTGGTTAGCTGTTTGCTCGACGTTAGCCGGATCCAATTCAGCCTTGCCGCTTTGCTTGAGCAAGGTGTCGAGTTCGCCCTGCAGGCTATCCCAATCCAGGCTGATGCCCTTTTCGTCCAGCTGCTGCTTGACGCTGTCGCTGATGCCGGGGGCCACGGCGGCAATGCCGCTACCGGCCGCCGACAGGCCTTTGCCTACGACATTGCCCGCGGCGCCGACCACGCTGGTGGCCAATGCCGCCAGCAGCCACGTGGTGAGCAAGGTAGTGATGGTCCAGCTCAGGACACCATGCAAGCCGCCACGATCCGGGGCTGTGCGGCCGGCGACAAAGGCGCCCACGCCAATCGCCAACAGCGTGGACACAAATAGCCAGATCCCGGCGCCAGTGCCAAAGCCGCTCAACGGGTTGCCTGCCGCCATGGGGTCGACCGCACTGGCGCCGATGGCGGTGCCCAGTACGCTGAGTACCAGGTAGGTCACCAGGGCAATTGCACTGCCGGCCAGTACCGAGCCCCAGGACACACGAAAAGGCGAGCGATGGGTTTCATAGAGGGAGGTCATAATCGTTCCTTGGACAAATGAGTAGACCTTCAGTTTGTCCAGGCCGACGCCTGCGGTCTCGGCACAAATGCACTAGGACGACTGGTGCATTCGCACCCCGTCAAGCTGAATCGGTCTGCACTATGCTCAAGGCCAGTTGTCGTACTCCACACAAGCCAGACATGCCCTGTTGCAGGCGCCGATGTCGTTATGTAGCCATTTTGGAGAAACCATGAGCCAGGCCGTTCTCGCCCAAGAAACCAATCGCCGCCAATTGCAGCAGATCATTTCCGGACTGTCCGATGGGGTGATTCTCGCCGAGATCGACCAGAGCATTCTCTGGGCCAACGAAGCCGCGCTGGCCATGCATGGCCTGGATGACATTGCCGGGCTCGGCGCCAACACCGCCGAATACGCCGAGCGCTTTGCCCTGCGCTACCGCAACAATCACCCGCTGCCCCTGGAAGCCTATCCGCTGAGCCGGGTGGCCAACGGCGAAGAGTTCAGTGATGTGGTGGTCGAAGTCACGCCCAGCGCCGACACCGACCGCACCTGGGTCCACCGCCTGCGCAGCCTGGCGCTCACCGACAGCGCCGGCAAGCCGGAACTGCTGGTGCTGATTTTGAGCGATGCCACCGAATGGGCCAGCGCCGAGCAGCGCTTTGAAAAGACCTTCAACGCCAACCCGGCGCCGGCGGTGATCTGCCGCTTGAGCGATCTGCGCTATATCAAGGTCAACCAGGGCTTCCTGGAGATGACCGGCTACAACCGCGACCAGGTGATCGGCCGTTCAGTGTACGAACTGGACGTGCTGGAACAGGCCGAGCGCAAGGAACTGGCAATCCAGCGCCTGGGCGAAGGCGCGACCATCCCGCAGATGCAAGCCGAGCTGAAGCTGCCCGAAGGCGGCAGCAAGCTGGTGATTGTCGCCGGCCAGCCGCTGGATATGAACGATGAGGAATGCATGCTGTTTTCCTTCACTGACCTTGAGCCCCGGCGCAAGGCCGAAACCGCCCTGCGCCAGAGCGAGGAGCGGTTTGCCAAGTCCTTCCGCCTGACGCCGGTGCCGACCCTGGTGTGCGACGCGGACAATCAGCAGGTGGTGGACGTCAACGACGCGTTCATGAGCGTCACGGGCTACACCAGCGAAGAGTTGATTGGGAAGTCCATCAGCGATATCGACTTCATCGACAGCAAGGAGGCCTGCACGCAGTTGTTCGCCACCCTGGAAAAAGCCGGCAACCTCGACGGCCAGGACCTGAAAATCCGCAAAAAAGGCAATGAGGTGATTGATTGCGTGGTGTCGGCCGACACCGTGAGCATCCAGGACACGACCTGTTACCTGCTGGTGATGATGAATATCACCGAGCGCAAACGCTCGGAGCTGGAGTTGGTGTCGGCTATCGAGGAAGTGATGAAGGACGCGTCCTGGTTCAGCCAGACCCTGATCGAAAAACTGGCCAACGCCAAGAGCGTCAACAGCCCCAACCTGACGACCATCGCCTTTACCGACCTGACCGCCCGCGAGCGGGATGTGCTGGGGCTGATTTGCGAAGGCCTGGCCGACAAGGAAATCGCCTCGCGCTTGAAGCTGGCACCCAATACCGTGCGCAATCATGTGGCCACGGTGTACTCCAAGCTCAACGTGCACAGCCGCAGCGCCGCCATCGTCTGGGCCAGGGAACGCGGGTTGTTTGCCGGGGAACGGCGGGCAAAAAGTGCGAAATAAGGTGCAAATGCACTAGGGCGACCAGTGCAAATTCGCCTTATTGCCGGGCGATGGGCTGCTTAACCTTGAAGGGTAGGCACAGGGTTTGATGCCCTGTGTCATGGCGAGTTTTTTGCCCTTGAAGGAGGCAGCATGAACAGTGAACAAGTCACCGGCCGCGTGAAAAAAGCCGTGGGCAAGGCTCAGGACTTTCTCGGCGAAATGACCGACGACGAACAACTGCAGGCCCAGGGCGTAGCGCGCCAGGCGGCCGGCCAATTGCAACAGACCTATGGCGATGCGCTGGACACTGTTGGTGACTTTGCCCAGCGCAAGCCCCTGGCCACCGTGGCGATCGTTGCTGGCGTGGGCCTGGTGCTGGGCCTGTTGCTGCGTCGTCGTTGATGGGGGCTGGCATGTTTACCCTGGCCCAACTGCGTAATTGCATCGAAGAAGCCCTGTTACCGCTGACCTGCGAATTCACCCTGTGCCGCGACTCGTCACTGACTTTGAAAGTGTTTGACGCCCAGAGCGGCCGCGTGGACCTGGTGGTCACCGGGATCAGCGTCAACAAACTCAAGACCCCGGAGGACGTCGCAACGATGGTCGAGGAACTGCGCTACGAATTGCACAGCAACACCGTGGGCGGCGCGCTCTCCATCTGACAACACCCCCTCTGTAGGGACGCCTACCCCTGTGGGAGCGGGCTTGCCCGCGATGGCGGTGAGACAGCCAACAGTGACTTGACTGACCCACCGCCATCGCGAGCAAGCTCGCTCCCACAGGGGCGCAGCTCCGCGCTTTGGCCTTGCCTACAACGGGCGCGGCTTCAACGATGCCCCTATAAAGTAGAACAGCCCCCCGGCCACGATAAACCCCGCCAACATGTAGAACATGTAGTGCGCCGGCAGGCTGGCCAGCACCAGGCCGCACAACACCGGCCCCAGTGCGGCGCCGAGGTTGGAGAGGTTTTGCGCACCGTAGTACATGCCGCGCAAGTGGTCAGGGGCGATGCGGTCGATAAACATGTATTCGGCGGGAAACACGATGATCTCCCCCACGGTGAAGATCGCCATCGACACCACCCACCACCACACGCTGGTGGACAGCGCAAAACCCATCACCCCGAGCATGAACATGCCCAGCCCGAAGATCAGCCAGCGGCTCAGGTGACGGTGGCTGATCTGCCGACCGATCACGTATTGCAGGGCGATAACCAGCAGGGCGTTGGTGGTCAGGATGGCGCTGATCACGGTGTAGGTGTATTCGGCGTCCGAGGTGGTCACCAGGTACTGCGACAGGTAGGCGGTGAACTGCCCGAATACCACGGCACTGAGCAGGCCGCCGAGGGTAAAGCACACCAGGCGATGATCGCGCAGCAATACCCGGCCCACCGCCAGGAACGGCACCGGTTTTTGCGCGGCGTCCACCGTGGCCAGGCTGCGGTCGCCCCAGCGCCAGTACAGCAGGAAGAACCCCATCCCCAGCAGCACCGACAAGACAAACGGCAAGCTCATATCGACCTTGGCCACCATCGCCCCCAGAAACGGCCCTACCGCGTAGCCGATATTGGTCAGGGTGTACTTGATGGAAAACACTTCGCTGCGCGCGTCGACGGGCAACAGGCTGGCAAAGCCGGCCTTGACCGCGACATCGATCACCGCATACGCCAGGTTGATCAGGATCAGGCAACTGTAGAAAAGCCATAGCTCGCGAGCCAGCAAAGTGCCGACGAATCCCAGGACGAACAGCAGGCTCAGGCCCAGCAGCAGCCGGTAGCTATTGACCCGGTCCACGAGGAAACCGCCGTACACGCTCAACAGGGAACCGACGATCAACGAGCTGCCGATCACCAGGCCCACTTGGCTGATGCCCAGGGCGAAGTGACTGGACAGGTAGATCACCATGTACGGAAAGGTGATCGCCTTGGCCAGGGTCAATACCAGCGTGGCCGATAGCAGCAGGTTTACGCTGCGGGGGTAGTTTTTTATTGTTTTCAGCATCCTGCTCTCGTTTCCTGAAAAGAGTCGTAGCACACGCCATGACGGGCGCATTGCGCAGCTACCTTACCTCAGGATGAGCAGCAAAAAAGACTGTTTTATGCATTCGTGCATGCGATTTTTAAATGCGCGCAGCGAAGGGGGGGGAAAGCGGCATCAGCCCATTTCCCCCCACACCCGTTATTTGGCAGGGGTGATGTCGAGGATGGTGCCATTGGTGATTTTCACCAGCACATAACGATCATTGATCCGCGCCCACTGGCTGTCGTCGTGGGGCGGTTTCAGGCCGCGCTTTTTCCAGTCGCCCAGGGCCGACTCCTTGCGCACCAGGATATCCGGCGCACGGTCTCCAACTTTCAAGTCTCGGGTGTTGATGTTCGAAGGCTCCACGGTTTTCTGCGGATTGTCCTCGGCTTGCACGGTAACGCTGGCGGTGGACAGGCTGGCGGCAACCAGCAGGCTGGCAATCAGGGACGTTGCTTTCATGGGTATTCCTTCAGTAAATAATGCGTACCCAGGTTCCGACAGCAGGGCCCTGCAATCATTCACCGGCAATACAGCCACGGGTATCGGTGCCTGCTAATCTTGCGCCAGCCCTCCATCGAGTCCGAGAACAATGAAAACAGCCCTGACCCGAACCAAACTGCTGGCCAGCGCCCTGATCGTGATCGCCGTGATTGGCGGTGCCACTTATTACTTGCTGGACCGCCGCGCCACCCATGGCCTGCTTGACGGTCCCGAATACAGCGAAGCGCAACTCAATGAGGGCGGTGTGGATGGCATCCGGGACCTGCCGTTGCCAGAAGCAAAAAAACGCCTGAATTACCTGATCCTCGATATGCGCGACGGCATCAACCGCATCGCCATGCTCGAAAGCATGCGCCTGGAAATCGGCCCGGCCACCACCACGCCAGGCGAACAGAAAGAGCTGAACTATGAGGAGCCGTTCGTGCCCTTCCCCGCCGCCGAACTGAAGGCGGCATTGACCGACCTCAAGCGCACACCGGGGCAGTTCCAGCAGTTGTTCTTCGACAATGCGTCCGGGCTGAAGCTGGAAGTCGAGGCGATTCGCGAGGTGCTCAAGCGCGGGGCCCTGCCCGATCAGCAGACCGAAGCCAGCTATCGCATCCAGACCCTGTACTTTCGCGACGGCTCGCAGCAGCCGTTCGCCGAGGTGGCGATCAAGGATGAGGACAGTGAGGAGCAGGACCAGGACACCACCCAGGCCGAACTCAAGCTCAACAAGCCCCTGGAACGCATCAGCCTGGCCCTGACGTATCAGGCCTACCCCGGCTTCAATAAAATCGTCCTGGACCGGGCCCACCCGAAAGCCACCGCCGAGGGTGGCGAGGTGTACCAACTGACCCATCTGGGCGACGCCAGCGCCTCCTTGCAACTGGCAACGCCGAAAAACAAATCCTATGTGATCCAGGGCCTGACGGCCGATGGCAAGACCCTGTACAGCGGCGGCAACAGCTCCAATTCCTCGCCCACCGCCGAACAAAAGGCCAACCTGCGGGCCTATTACAACGAACTGCTGCGTATGGAAGACAACTTCGCCGACTTCAAGAGTGCCGCGGCGGTGCAGGATCATCTGGAACAATTCGCCAGCAACCTGCCCAGCTCCGACAGCGAGCTGAGTAACGTGCAGGCCACCTACCAATTCGAAGACACCCCCGCCAGCATCGTGATTTACGTGCTGGACCCGCTCCAACCCCAAACCCTTGATTGGGACATGCACAACAGCACCGCCCCTCGCGAGCGCTACATCGCCTACGACAGCGCCAGCGAAAGCAGCGGTTTTATCGACAGCAAGGGGCAATGGGTGGTCAAGCCGCGCTTCAAGCGCATTGATACCACCGAGATGCCCGGCGTGTACCACATCATGGTCGGCGAAAAATCCTCCGGCGAGGGCTGGAGCGAATTGCAGTTCAAGTACTTTGCCTTTGTACCCGGTACGCAAACGTTGAAAGAACTGCCCTTCGAAATCATCGACAGCGCGGTCAACGACGACCTAATGATTGTCGAGCGTGAAACCAACGGCCCCTATGGGGTCTACGACGTGAGGAAGCTACAGGTCGTGGTGCCCATGAAGTACGTCAACCCCAGTGTGATCGGCAACGTGTTCATCGCCCGCCCTGGCGAGACCACCTATGGCTCGAACTCGTTGTACGGCGCCTGGAGCCTGAGCGGCAAGGAGCTGTTGGCACCGCGCTACTCCGCAATCAACGGCAGCGGCGAGTTTATCTACGCCACCTCCGCCGACCAGAAACAGACCGACGTCTACAACCTGCAGATGAAGAAACTCAACCCACCCGGCGCGACCGTCTTCGGCCAGTTTGTCCAGGGCCAGCCCCTGCTGATCCAGGACCGTGGCAGCCGCAAATACAGCTTTATCAACGAACAGGGCAAGGCGCTGCCTTTGAGCCTGCCATTCGATGACGTCAACCCGTTCTCCAACGGCATGGCGGTGGTGCAAAAGGGCAGCCGCTATGGCGCCATTGATGTACACGGCAAACTGCGCGTGCCCGTGACCTACAGCAAACTCAACCCCTTCCAGAAGAACCTCGCCTCGGCAGAAATGGATGGGTTTGAAGGCTTGGTATTGATCGACAAAAACAACCGGGTGGTGAAAAAACTGGGGTCGTATACCCAGTACAGCTTCCCGTACAACAGTAACGACGCGACCTATAGCATCTGGGATGTGAAAGACGAGAACCGGGTGAATGTGTTTGATGCTGACGGGGTGCAGGTGGACTCCTACCAGCGCGAGTAAGCCATATCTTTCTGACAAGGCAGCTCGATACGGGCGACATCCGCTATGATCAGCGCCTTTAATCCTACAGATAAGGAAATCCAATGTTCGGCGCCGTTTTCTGGGTCATCTTGATCGGTTCTCTAAGTGTGATCGCGCTTTACTTGATCGGTCTCTACAACTCGCTAGTCACTTTGCGAAATCGATTCAAGAACGCGTTCAGCCAGATCGAAGTGCAACTCAAACGGCGCCATGACCTGATCCCCAATCTTGTGGAGACCGCCAAGGCTTACATGAACCATGAGCGCGGCACGCTGGTGGCCGTCACCGAGGCCCGCAACGTCGCCGCCGCCTGCCTCAAGCTCGCGGCAGCAGAACCGGGCAGTGCCCGGTCAATCGTGCAGTTAGGCAAAGATGAGGGGCGACTTAACACTGCAATGGATAACCTGAATGTTTCGCTTGAGGAATATCCTGACCTGCAAGCATCAGAAATAATGATGCAACTGAACGATGAAATGACCAGTACCGAAGACCGCATCGCGTATGCACGGCAGTTTTTCAACGACGCGGTGATGGAATACAACATCTTCCGCCAGCAATTCCCGACGATCTTGATGGCCGATGCCGTCGGACATGGCTCGGACGCTACCTTGCTGGTGTTTGAAGACAGCAAGCAGATTCAAAACGCCCCAACCGTATCCTTTACCTGATTCCAGCCACGGATGGCCGCATGAATTTTTTTGCGCACCAGGATCGAGCTCGGCGCGGTTCCAGGTATTACACGCTGCTGACCTCGGTCATCGTGCTCGGCCCGGCACTGCTATGGGGCCTATCGACCGAGACGATCGACGACGTGGGCTGGGCCGAAATCTGTGTGGCGATGCTTCTCTTCATCTCGGTAAGTTACTGGTTCCTAAACCGCAAGCTGAAGGACGGCGGCAGCGCCATTGCCGAACAATACGGCGGGTATCTGATCAGCCTGGATCCCCATGAGAATGATCGCTGGCTGTTGGATATTGTCGAGGAAATGGCCATCGCCTCCGGCAGCCCGGTGCCCATGGTTTACCTGCTTGATGCCGATGGCATCAACGCCTTTGCCGCCGGACGCACCCCGCAGGACTCGGTCATGGGTGTGACCTATGGCGCCGCAGCCATTCTCGACCGTGAAGAAATGCAAGGCGTTATCGCCCATTTGTTCAGCGCGATTCACAGCAACGACATGCGTCTTGATACACGGATGAAAGGGGTACACTTAGGTTCCGGCCTGTTGGTTTTAATCATCGGTTTGAGCTCCGCATCCTTGCTCCCCGTTGGTCTGGGCTGGATCTTCCTTATGTTCCTTGCCATGTCCCGCGTCCGTCGCCAGCGAAAGTACCTGGCCGACGCCGCCGCTGCGCAATTCACACGTAACCCGCAGAGCGTAGCAAGCGCCCTGAGGAAAATTGGCGGGCATGAATACGGCGCACTCATTGGATATCGTGACAAGGAAGATTGCCCTCAGATGTTTTTCGCAACGCCGTTCAAAAATCTCGAACAACGCCTGGACTCACCTTACCCTCCTCTGGAAAAGCGCATCTGGCGCCTTGATCCCGACTGGGATGGCGAATACCCCGAGGTTCCATGATTGGAATCCCCGAGGTGAGATGCAGGATGCCGGAAGGGCTTGAAACACCCGCGCTTTAAACTGACGGGGTTCCACCATTGCCGGCGTGAAATATTTCCTGTAAGTTTTCATGAAATTTCTCGACATAAATTTCATGACACCACAAGAAGAACTTGCCGCCCTGGCGACCCTGATCCACGATCTGCGCAAGCATAAGAAACTCACCCTCACTCAATTGGCACAAAAGATCGAGCGTTCGGTAGGTTTCCTGTCCCAGGTCGAGCGGGGTCTGTCGCGACCTACCGTGGCGGACCTGACTGCCATCAGCCATGCCCTCGATGTGCCCACCACTTATTTCTACAGCGTGCCCAAACCCAAGGCGGTGGATTGGGTCACCCGCCCCAACGAGCGGCGCACGGTGTATTACGCCAACGGCATCACCGACATCCTCGTCTCCCCCAGCATGCAGGGGGCGTTTTCGATCCTCGACAGCCTGCTCGAACCCGGCGCCAACAGTGGCGAGCAGACCATGAGCGACCGCGCCGAGCAGGCCGGTTATGTACTCGAAGGCCACCTGACCCTGTGGGTCGAAGGCGAGGCCGACGCGGTGACTCTCGGCCCGGGCGACAGCTTTCACCTCGCCAGTTTTGCCCACTGCCGCTACGGCAACCTGACCGACCTGCCGGCACGCGTGCTGTGGGTCTACAACTAAGGCACACCAAGGAGCGTCACCCGTGAAAAGCCATTCCTCCACGTTACTGGCCGAAGTACGGACCTTTCGCCAGAACCATCCGGATGTACGTTATGTCGACCTGATCGCCCTGGATATCCCAGGGCGTTTCTACGGCAAGCGCTACCCGGTTGAGATGTTGGAAAAAGTCGCCGCCGGCAGCCCCCTGAAGTTGCCGCAGAACGCCGTGCTGCTGGGCGCCCAGGGCGGTCTGTTCAAGATTGGCGACTACTGCTTCCATGACGGCGACCCCGACGCCAACCGCCGCCTGGTGCCCGGCACGCTCAAGCCGGTGAGCTGGGAAGCCCAGCCTCTGGGGCAAATGCTGATCACCTCCGACGGCACCGAGGCCCCCATCGAATTCGAACCCCGTGAAGTCCTGGCCAAAGTCCTCGAGCGCCTGCACCGCAAGGGCATTCACCCGGTGGTGGCGTTTGAGCTGGAGTTCTACCTGTTCGATAAAAAGCTCAACGACGGCCTGCCGCAATTTGCCCGCGACCCGTTGAGCGACGACCCCGATGACCAACCGACCCTGCATATCGAGCGGCTGTCGCGTTTTGCGCCGGTGCTCGATGATATGGTGCAGACCGCCCAGGCCCAGGGGATCGACATTACGGTGATCACTGCCGAACTGGGCCCCGGCCAGTTTGAAATCAATTTTGGTCACCTCGACGATGGCCTGCGCGCCGCCGACTGGGCCGCCCTGTTCTGCCGCAGCACCCGTGGCGTGGCGCTCAAGCATGGCTATCGCGCCAGTTTCATGGCCAAGCCCTACCTGCAACATCCGGGCAGTGGCATGCATGTGCATGTGAGCCTGTATGACGCCGCCGGCAACAACCTGCTGGCGGCGCACCAGCAACAGCCGTTGCGCCACGCGGTGGCGGGTTGCCTGGCACTGCTGCCGCACTGCATGCCGATTTTCTCGCCCAACCACAACGCCTTCCGCCGCCTGGGCGGCACGGTCAATGCGGCCACCAAGGCCTGCTGGGGTTATGAGGACCGTGACGCCTGCGTGCGCATTCCCGAGTCCGACCCGCGCAACCTGCGGATCGAACATCGGTTGGCCAGTGCCGACGCCAACCCGTACCTGGTGCTGGCGGCGATCCTGGTCGGGCTGGAGCACGGCCTGGACGCCGCACAGGAGCCTATCGCACCGCTGAACGAAGACCGCACCAGCGGCCATGACTTCCCCCTGGAAATGCTCGAGGCGGTGCGCGCCATGCAGCAACAACCGGTCCTGCGCGAGGGCTTGGGGGCGGAGTTTGTCGACGTCTATTGCGAAAACAAACGCCAGGATCACCTGGCCTTCCAGCAGGAGATCAATGCGCGGGAATATCGCTGGTACCTGTAGATACCGAGCACCCTGCATATTCCTTGTGGGAGCTGGCTCCCACATTTTGAGCTTCGCGGCCTTGAGTAAGGTGCTACTTTGAAAAAGCCCGACCATCGCCCTCTCCTGCGGACTGCCCATGACCGACCAAAGCGCCCCTGCCCTCAAGGAAATCTTCAACGTCGAACGCCTGCAACACATCGCCGATGAGATGAGCGCGGTGTACCCGCCCTTCGATGCCCAGGGCTTTCTCAAGCACGCCAAGCGTGACCTGGCCGGGTTGTCGGTCATGCAGCGCATGGCTCGGGTCAGTGAAAGCCTGCACGCGGTGATGCCCCTGGACTACCCGCAAACCCTCGAACATTTGTATGCCCTGGCCCCGCGCCTGAACAGTGGTTTTGTCAGCCTGTTCCTCGGGCATTATGTGGCCAGCTATGGCCTGGATGATTTCCAGCGCTCAATGGCGGCGCTCAAGTACTTCACCACATTTGGCTCTGCCGAATTTGCTGTGCGGGCCTTTCTGCTCAAGGATTTCGAACGCACCCTGGCGGTGATGCAGCAATGGTCGCTGGATGACAACGAGCACGTACGCCGCCTCGCCAGCGAGGGCTCGCGGCCGAGGTTGCCATGGTCGTTTCGCCTGGCCCAGGTGCAGGCCGATCCGCGCCTGTGCGCGTCGATCCTGGAGAACCTCAAGGCCGACAGCAGTCTGTATGTACGCAAGTCCGTGGCCAACCACCTCAATGACATCACCAAGGACCATCCGGATTGGGTGCTGGATGTCATCGAAAGCTGGTCCCTGGACAACCCCCACACCGCCTGGATCGCCCGCCACGCCCTGCGCAGCTTGATCAAACAAGGCAATACCCGCGCGCTGACGATCATGGGGGCCGGGGCGCGGGCTGAGGTGAAAATCCACCAGTTCAAGGTCGAGCCCCCGGTGATTCGCCTGGGCGAGCGGATCAACCTGTCGTTCAGCCTCGAATCCACCACCAGCGCCCCACAAAAACTGGTGGTGGACTACGCCATCGACTATGTAAAAAGCGCAGGCCATAGCGCCGCCAAAGTGTTCAAGCTCAAGGCTTTTACCCTCGGCGCGGGTGAACGGCATACCCTGCTGCGTGGCCAACATATCCGCGATATGACCACGCGCAAGCACTACCCCGGCCGGCATACGGTGCATGTGCTGGTGAACGGCGAACGCCTGGCCAGCAGCGACTTCGAGCTGCTCGACTAACCACCTTTACCAAGACGAAGGCTCTATCTCGGGCCTTTCAGCGATATTTATTGTCCGACAATACTGGTTTTTGGTGTTGCGATCCATTATCATCTGCCGCCTTCTTGGTACCCGCCAGGGTATCTGTGTCAATGTTCCACCTGAGGCGCCCATGCACCGTTTCTCGTTTTACTGCCCTTTGATTTGCGCCAGTCTGGGGCTTGTTTCGCACACTGCTCATGCCGCGTTGCAACCCATGGCCGAAGCTGCACTCGCCAACGAATCCGAGCTGCACTGCCACTTCAACCGTGATGCCAGCACCGATTGCACCACCACCTACCGCTACACCATTCTCAAGCCCAGCGGCCGGGAAATTTTGTCGCGAATCGACTTCAACTATGCCGAAGGCGATAGTTTTGAAGTGCTGCACGCCGAATCCACCCAGCCCGGCGGCAAGCCACAGCTGCTCGGCGAAGCACAGATCGACACGCGCACTGCGCCCAACCCTGACCAGGGGTTTTCCAGGCTGAAGCAAACGTCCCTGGCCTTCCCCAACCTGCGGGTCGGCACGCAGATCCGCTACACCGTGCGCGAACATCACCCCGCCAAGCCGCTGATGACCGAATTCCACTACGCCCTGCAGTTCGGCCCCAGCAATGCGCGGCGCGACCGGCTCAAGGCGCGCTTCACCGCAGAACGGCCGATCGAGTGGCGCGCCGAGTTGATGGACGGCTTCACCATTACCCCCTCGGTCAATCGCAAGACCCTGGATATCGAGCAAAAGACGCCGACCTATCTCAACTACATCAACGAGTCGGGCCACGCCTATATCCGCCTGATCCCAAGGATCGAAGTGGGCAGCAGCCTCGATGTGCAAAAACATTTCGGCGGTTTTGCCCAGCGCTACAACCAGATCCTCGCGGCCAAGCTGCCGGCTGACAGTGCCGCCGCCGTAGCTGCGGTGAAGGGCTTGGACCCGGCGCAGCAAGTGGCCGGCCTGATGCAGCACATCAACGACCATTACCGTTATCTGGGTGACTGGCGTGCCACCGATCGCGGCTATGTGCCGTTTAACCTGGAGGAGATCGAACAGCACGGTTATGGCGACTGCAAGGACCTGTCCATCCTCCTCACCGCCATGCTCAAGGCCAGCGGGATCAAGGCCGAGACTGCCTGGGTCAGCCGTGGGGATGTGGTGGATTCGCTGCTGGTGCCGGGCACCGGTGCGCCCAACCATGCCATCGTGCGCGCCGAAGTAGCCGGCCAGGTGTGGTGGCTGGACCCGACCAACCCGGTGTTCGCTCCAGGCCAGACCCTGCCCGATATCCAGGACCGCTGGGTACTGGTCAACGATGCCCAGGGCCGGGTGCGTGAGGAACATATCCCCCTGGCACGCCCTGACACCAGCATCCGCCTGGACAAGCAGGTGCATTACGACAAACAGGGCAACGGCACGACACGCGCCAGCGTCACCTTCAGCCGCCTGCCCCTGATGCAACTGAGCATGGCTGATCGCGAACAGGGGGCTACCGCCACCGACCAGAACATCTGCGACAACTTTGGCCGCGAGATCAGCGATTGCCAGGTCACCCGCCAGCCCACCGGGTTCGTGCAGCCCGACAGCTACACGGTCAAGGCCAGCATGACCGACCTGGGCGCCCTGGAAAAACTCGACGAAGGCTACGTCTACACCGACCAGTCGCTCAAAGAGAAATGGGACGGCCTGCTCAACTACCGCCGCAACGGGCAACGGGGCGACCTGTACATGGGCAACCCGGACACCGTCGACTACACCTTTACCTTGACCGGCGGGCAGATGGACAAGCCTGTTCAAGGCTGCAAGATCAACTCGCCGTGGTATGACCTGGAACTCGATGGCGAACAGCTCAAGGATGGCTTGCGCTACCACTACCGGTTGACCCAGAAAGTGCGCTGGTTGATCCATGATGAAATCGTCAGCGCGCCGTTTGAAAAGATGATCAACGATGCTCGTGCGTGTGGTGAACAGGTACACCAGACAGTAAAACTCTAAGCCCACACACAGTCCCATGTGGGAGCTGTCTCGCCCTGCGAGGCTGCGATGGCGGCAGGTCAGTCAACATCAATGCTGGCAGTACCGCCGCCATCGCAGCCTCGCTAGGGCTCGACAGCTCCCACATTTGATCTCTGTAGATCCCCCTTGCCCTTCGCTACGCGCCCAACAGCAGCCCCTGCTCCTTGGCACACAACTCCACCACGTAATCCCACAACACCCGCAACCGCACCGACTTGTGCAATTCGCGGCGGGAGCTGATCCAGTAACTGCGCTGGATGCCCTCTTCCGGCAATAGCGGCACCAGGTCCGGGTCCCCGGCGGCGACAAAACACGGCAACACGGCAATCCCCAACCCCGAGCGCGCCGCCTGGTGCTGGGCGATGACGCTGGTGCTGTGGAATACCACCCGGGGGTTGCGGCAAAAGCTGCTGAGGAGTTTCAGTTCCTGGCTGAACAGCAGGTCGTCGACGTAGTCGATCCACGCGTGGGCGGCCAGGTCTTCGCGTTTCTCGATGGCTGGCGAACGCGCCAGGTAGCTGCGGCTGGCATAGAGGGCCAGGCGGTAGTCGGTGAGTTTGCGCGTGACCAGTTGATCGACGCTGGGGCGCTCCAGGTGGATGCTGATCTCCGCCTCGCGGTTGAGGATGCTGACAAAACGCGGCACCGCCACCAGTTCCACTTCCAGCCCCGGATAACGCTCGAACAGGCCGCCCATGCGGCTGGCAAGGAACATCACCCCCAAGCCTTCGGCGACCCCCAGGCGAATCTTGCCCAGGGGCGCGGCGGAATGGGTCAGCTCTTCTTCGGCGAGCAGTGCAACGTTCTCCATGGCTTCGGCATGCTTGAGCAGTGCCTCGCCCGACGGCGTCAGTTCGTACCCCTGGGCATGCTGCACAAACAGCGCGGTGCCGAGGCTTTTCTCGATGGCCTCGATATGCCGGGCCACAGTGGCATGCGTGGTTTTCAGGCGCTGGGCGGCGGTGAGCAGGCGCCCGCTGCGCTGCAACTCAAGAAAATACCGCAGGTCATTCCAGTCGAACATGTCACCCTCCCTCTCGGCCATGAGCGCAGCGCTGTTTAAAAACGCACAGCAGCTGGGTAAAAACTAACATTTTTAAGACGAAAACTAACAACTAGGATGGAGCCAATAAGAAAAACAAGCGAGACCCCAGATGACTATTGCACCTGCGCAATACGATTACGTGGTAGTAGGCGCCGGCCCTGCGGGCTGCCTGCTGGCCAATCGACTGTCCGCCAACCCTGCCCATCGTGTGCTGCTGCTTGAAGCGGGCGGGCGCGACAACTATCCCTGGATTCATATCCCCGTCGGCTACCTGTTCTGCATCGGCAACCCGCGCACCGACTGGTGCTTCAAGACCGAAACCCAACCCGGCCTGCAAGGTCGTGCCCTGAGCTATCCACGGGGCAAGGTGCTGGGCGGCTGCTCGTCGATCAACGGCATGATCTACATGCGCGGCCAGGCCAACGACTACGATGGCTGGGCCGCCGAAGGCAACCCCGGCTGGGCCTGGGACGATGTATTACCGCTGTTCAAGCAAAGCGAAAACCATTTTGCCGGCGCCTCGCCCCTGCATGGCGACAGCGGCGAGTGGCGCGTGGAGCAGCAGCGCCTGCACTGGCCGATCCTCGACGCCTTCCGCGAAGCCGCCAAGCAAAGTGGCATCGCCAGCATCGACGACTTCAACCAGGGCGATAACGAAGGGTGTGGCTACTTCCAGGTCAACCAGAAAGGCGGCGTACGCTGGAATGCGGCCAAGGCGTTTCTCAAGCCCATCCGCCAGCGCGCCAACCTCACGGTGCTCACCGGCGTGGAAGTCGACCGTGTACTCCTGGAAAACGGCCGTGCCAGTGCGGTGGTGGGCCGCCAGCTAGGGCAAGTAGTGACCTGGAAAGCCCATAAGGAAATCATCCTGTGCGCCGGGGCGGTGGGTTCGCCCGGCATCCTGCAGCGCTCCGGGATAGGGCCTTCGAGCATCCTCAAGCCCTTGGGCATCGAGGTCCTGCACGAACTGCCAGGGGTCGGTGGCAATCTGCAGGACCACCTGCAACTGCGGCTGATCTACAAACTGGAAAACGCCCGCACCCTGAACCAGATCGCCGGCTCCGTGTGGGGCAAGATGGGCATGGGCCTGCAATACCTGTATGACCGCAGCGGCCCGCTGTCCATGGCGCCCAGCCAGCTCGGCGCCTTCGCCCGCTCGGGGCCGGAGCAGACTTCGGCCAACCTCGAATACCACGTGCAACCACTGTCGCTGGAACGCTTTGGCGAACCGCTGCACGCGTTCCCGGCATTTACTGCGTCGGTTTGCGACTTGCGCCCGCAGAGTCGCGGACGCATTGATATCCGCTCGGCCGATCCCGCGACGCCGCCATTGATCCAGCCCAACTACCTGAGCCATCCCGAAGACTTGCGCGTGGCCGCCGATGCCATCCGCCTGACCCGGCGCATTGTCGGCGCCCAGGCCCTGCGCCCCTTCAACCCGGTGGAATACCTGCCCGGTGAGGCCTTGCAAAGCGATGAACAATTGCAAGAGGCGGCGGCGCGGATCGGCACCACGATTTTTCACCCGGTCGGCACCTGCCGCATGGGCCCGGATAAAGACGCGGTGGTCGATGCCCAGTTGCGCGTGCACGGCGTGCCCGGCCTGCGCATCGCCGATGCCTCGATCATGCCGCGCATCACCTCCGGCAATACCTGCTCACCCACCCTGATGATCGCGGAAAAAGCCGCGCAACTGATTCTGTCCCCTCAAACAAGGAACCTCACCCCCGAAAGAGAACAGACAACACCGGCATGACCTGAAGGCGCGAGTTTGCTCGCACCTACAGGACAAGAGCGGCGCTGAAGTTGGCGCCGACAGTGGAACAACAATAAATAATCACTGTGAGGGCTACCCCATGTCAGAACGTGCTCAACCCCTGGACGCCTTGCCTGGCGCCACTGTCAGCAGCAAGGAGTCGCAAAAGGTCATCTTCGCCTCGTCCCTGGGGACGGTGTTCGAGTGGTATGACTTTTTCCTCTATGGCGCCCTCGCGGCGGTGATCAGCAAGCAATTTTTTGCCGGGGTCAACGACACCACGGCCTTTATCTTCGCCCTGATGGCCTTTGCCGCCGGCTTTGTGGTGCGGCCGTTCGGCGCGCTGGTGTTCGGCCGCCTGGGGGACATGATCGGACGCAAGTACACCTTCCTCGCCACCATCGTCCTGATGGGCGTGGCGACCTTCTGTGTGGGCCTGTTGCCCACCTACGCCAGCATTGGTATAGCCGCGCCGATCATCCTGGTAGTGCTGCGCATGCTCCAGGGCCTGGCCCTGGGCGGTGAATACGGCGGCGCCGCGACCTATGTCGCCGAGCACGCCCCCGCCGGCAAACGCGGCTTCCACACCAGCTGGATTCAATCCACCGCGACCCTCGGCCTGTTGCTGTCGTTGCTGGTGGTGCTGGCTTGCCGTTATTTCACGGGCGATCAGTTTGAAGTCTGGGGCTGGCGCCTGCCGTTCCTGCTGTCCATCGTGCTGCTGGGGATTTCCACCTGGATCCGCTTGAGCCTGCACGAATCCCCCGCGTTCCTGAAAATGAAAGAGGAAGGCAAGGCCAGCAAAGCCCCGATCCGCGAGTCGTTCGGTAACTGGCAAAACCTCAAGGTGGTGTTGATTGCGCTGTTCAGTATCAACGCCGGCCAGGCCGTGACCTTCTACGCTGCGCAATTCTATGTACTGTTCTTCCTGACCCAGTTCCTAAAGATGGACCCGGCCCTGGCCAATATGCTGCTGATCATCAGCGTGGTGATTGGCGCGCCGTTCTTTATCTTCTTCGGCTGGCTCTCGGACAAATGGGGGCGCAAGCCAGTACTGATGGTTGGCCTGCTGCTGGCCACCGCGCTGTACTTCCCGATCTTCAAAGGCCTGGCCCACTACACCAACCCGGCGATGGACCAGGCTAGCCGCCAGGCCCCGATCACCGTGCTGGCAGACCCGGCCACCTGCACCTTCCAGTTCGACCCGGTGGGCAAGGCGCGGTTTGACAGCCCATGCGACAAGGTCAAGACCTTCCTGGTCAAACAGGGCCTGCCCTACAGCAGCGAAGCCGCACCTGCCGGCAGCGCGGTGCAAGTCAGCATCGGCGATGTGCGCATCGACGGCTACGACGAAGACGCCCTGCGCGGCGCCGTGACCCTGGCCGGCTACCCGAAATCGGCAGACGTGGCCCAGGTCAACAAAACCATGGTGGTGGTGCTGATCGTCGCACTGATCCTGATCGCCGCAATGTGCTACGGCCCACTCGCCGCACTGATGGTGGAACTGTTCCCGACGCGGATCCGCTACACCTCCATGTCCCTGCCCTACCACATCGGTAACGGCTGGTTTGGCGGTTTCCTGCCAACCGTGTCGTTTGCCTTGGTGGTGTACACCGGCGATATCTTCTACGGGCTGTGGTACCCGGTGGTGATTACCGGGGTGAGCCTGATCGTCGGGCTGCTGTGCCTGAAGGAAACCAAGAACGTGGATCTGGATAAAAACTAATCTCCCGCAAACCCTGTAAATCCCTTGTGGGAGCGGGCTTGCCCGCGATAGCGGTGGGTCAGTCAATGAATGTACTGACTGGCCCCCCCCCTATCGCGGGCAAGCCCGCTCCCACATTGGTTTCCCGCCGCCCACACAAATTGCTGTATATCCATCCAGATAAAGGTTGCTCAATTGCCTTCTTTTGCCCATCCTTCGCCCATTCAACTGTGTAACGAATGGGCTGAGCATGCGGCTGTTCCTCTGTGAAAAACCCTCCCAGGCCAAGGATATCGCGGCCGTGCTCGGCGCCCGGCGCCGGGGCGACGGTTGCTGGCTGGGCACGGACGTCACCGTCACCTGGTGCATCGGCCACCTGTTGGAAACCGCCCCGCCCGATGCCTACGACGCCAAGTACAAGCGCTGGGTGCTGGCCGACCTGCCCATCGTCCCGGAAAAATGGAAGATGACGGTCAAGCCCAAGACCGCCAGCCAGTACAAGGCGGTCAAGCGCCTGCTGGGGGAAGCCCGAGAACTGGTGATCGCCACCGATGCCGACCGCGAGGGGGAGATGATCGCCCGCGAACTGGTGGAGCATTGCCGCTATCGCGGGCCGATCCAGCGCCTGTGGCTGTCGGCGCTCGACGATGCCTCGATCCGCAAGGCCCTGGCATCGTTGAAGCCTGGCGCAGACACCTTCAGCCTCTACCATTCGGCCCTGGGCCGCTCCCGCGCCGACTGGCTGATCGGCATGAACATGAGCCGCCTGTTTACCCTGCTCGGCCGTCAGTCCGGCTATCAAGGTGTATTGCCCGTTGGGCGGGTGCAAACCCCGACCCTGCGCCTGGTGGTGGACCGCGACCGCAGCATTGCCGACTTCGTCCCGGTGGCTTACTGGGCCATTGATGTTGAGTTGCTGCACCAGCAGATGCGTTTTATCGCGCAATGGCGCGCCGCCGACGATATCTGTGACGACCAGGGCCGTTGCCTCAACCCGGAGCGGGCACAACACGCGGCGACGGCGATGAGCAACGCGGCCAGCGCACGCCTGGTGAAGCTGCGCACCGAACGCATGCGCGAAGTGGCGCCCCTGCCCTTTGACCTGGGCACCCTGCAGGAAATCTGCTCGAAGAAACTCGGGCTCGGCGCCCAGGAAACCCTGGATATCGCCCAATCCCTCTACGAAACCCATAAGGTCATCACCTACCCGCGCAGCGACTGCGGTTACCTGCCCGTGAGCCAGCATGGCGACGCGGCGACGATTCTCGCGGCACTGGGCCGTGCCGACCCGGCGGTGAGCGCGTTGATGCCACACCTCGATGCGCAGCGCCGCTCCCGCGCCTGGAACGACGCCAAGGTCAGCGCCCACCACGGCATTATTCCTACCGGCGCCGGCAAAGATCTTGCGCAGTTGACCGGCAAACACCGCGCCGTCTACACCTTGGTCCGCGCCCGTTACCTGGCGCAGTTCCTGCCCAATCACGAATACGACCGCACCCAGGCGGACTTCGACTGTGCCGGCGAAGCCTTGCGCGCCGTAGGTAAAGTGGTGGTGGAGCCCGGCTGGAAGCGTGCGTTGCCCGAAGCGCTGGCCCCGAGCAAAGGTCGTGAGGCGCCGGCGCCGCAGCCTTTGCCGGCGCTGGTGCAAGGCCAGGATTACGCTGTGGCCAAGGTCAACCTCAAGGACCTGTGGACCCAGCCGCCCAAGCCCTTTACCGAAGGCGACCTGATCAAGGCGATGAAAAACGTCGCCAAACTGGTGCAAGACCCGCTGCTCAAACAAAAGCTCAAGGACACCACCGGCATCGGTACCGAGGCGACTCGGGCCGGGATCATCCAGGGCCTGCTGGACCGTGGTTACCTGATAAAAAACGGCAAGGCGCTGTCTGCCACACCGGCGGCCTTCAGCCTGATTGACGCGGTACCCAGGGCGATTGCCGATCCCGGCACCACCGCCATCTGGGAGCAGGCCCTGGACATGGTGCAGAGCGGTGAGATGAGCCTGGAAGAGTTTGTCGCCAAACAGGCCGCCTGGATGAGCAAGCAAGTGGCCCGCTGCAATGGTATGCAAATGACCATCAGCGGCCAGGCCAGCCCGGCAGGTCGTGGTGCCACCCCCTGGAAAAACAAACGCAAGCCGGCCAAGCGCAAGACCGCCGCCAGCCCGAAACGGGCGGTAAAACCGGCAAACAAGGGCTGAAATTGCAAAAAAAGTCAGGTAATGACGCTTTTCAAGCGGATATACGCCGCTTTGGCTCTTGCCCTGGCGCCAGCGGTCGAGGATTCTGTAGGCACTGCCTAATAACAAAACCGGGGTGGACACCATGAAGACCGTCGCACAACTGCTCAAGTCCAAGGACCAGAAGAATCAGGAAGTCCATACCATCCAGTGGAATCACACCGTGTTTGAAGCGTTGGTGGTGATGGCAGCGAAGAACGTCGGCGCCTTGCCGGTGGTCAAGGACGGCAAGGTCGTCGGCATCATCAGTGAGCGCGACTACGCGCGCAAACTGATTCTCCATGGACTGTCCTCGACGACCACCCAGGTCCACCAGGTGATGAGTTCCCCGGCAATCACCGTGGACACCCACAAAAGCGTCGAAGATTGCATGGGCATCATGACTGATGGCCACCTGCGCCACCTGCCAGTGGTGGAAGACGGAGAACTGCTGGGCCTGCTGTCCATCGGCGACCTGGTCAAGGAAGCCATCGCCGAGCAGGCGGCACTGATCCAGCAACTGGAACAGTACATCCGCGGCGAATAGCATTCCCCTAAGCACCACAAATCCAATGTGGGAGCTGGCTTGCCAGCTCCCACAGCAGCGCAACCCCTCGACTCCCCGGCACAAAAAGTGACGCCCAAGTCACCTTTCCCCAGCCCCCCCCTCTCTTCTGCAGAAAATATGTAGTGAGCAAAAATAATCACTACATAACCGTTGACGTAACCATTTTGAGCTTGCATGATTCAAGCGTCTCCCGGATCGGGAGCGTTGGTAACAAGCGTTTTGAACAAGCTCGTCTGACCGCCGAGCTGTTTTTCCGGATGTGCACTGCCCACAAGGCAGATTGATGAAGCTGACCGGCCCGAAAGGATCGGTACAAGAAGCTCAAATGCTGCTTGTCTTCGTTATGAAACCATTGCGTAGCAGTTCATCAGAAACACTACATGCATCAGGTTCAAGACCCTGCCCGTATTTGGCAGACCGTTTCTGACGCCCGGTTTTCATAGCCGGAGACAACTAACGTGAATTAACGAATCAACTGAAGATCGCCAACTGGTCAAGGGGCTTACACATGAATCTGAACAACCAACCAACTATTGATGAATTGGCTGAGATGTTCGCAGCGCAGAAAGACACACTCGACGACCATATCCTGTGGATTGGCAAATCGGGCGAAGTGCAAATTGACTGCCTGGCGCCCCATACCGAAGAAGCCGAGTTCGACCGCAATAACCGTGAACTGGCGGCGCGCCTGAAGATGTACCGCCGCGGCCAGGGTTATGTTGGTAAAAAAGCAGCTGCCGATCGCAACTTTATCGAGCAGGTCTTCGATACACTTAACAATGCCTGGGAGTCGTTCAAGGACAACTCGCAAGTTAAAGTGATTGACCGCTACTACTAAGAATAACTAGACCTTTGTGGGAGCTGGTTTGCCTGGGATAACCGTTTAACGATCAACATAATTGTTGAGTGTTAAATAGCTATCGCTGGCAAGCCAGCTCCCACATTTGTTTGAGTCGACTTAAATCCCCGGGAATCGCCCCTTCCCCGCTTCGTCGCGGAAGATATCAAACAGTGCCTGCGCCGCCGCCGACAGCTCATGCCCAGGTTTGGTCAGCACCCCAATCGGCCGCTCGATCACCGGGTCACACAAGGTGATGCAACGGGCCCCCGCCTCTTCCATCTGCTGTGCGCACAATGCAGGCACGGCGCTGACGCCCAGGCCGCTGGCAACCATCTTGCCCACGGTTGCCAATTGATGGCTTTCCAACGCCACCGGCAGTTTCATCTGTAACGCGCCGAGGTGCTCCTCAAGCATCACCCGGACCGTGGAAGGCCGCTGCAAGGTAATGAACGGTTGCGCCAGCAGGGTTTTCCAGTCGATCGCGGTCATGTCCGCCAGCGGCGAGTCGCCGGGCACCACTGCGACAAAGCGGTCCAGATACAGCGGGGTGAAGGCCAGCGACGACCCCGGTGAAGGCTCAAACGCCACACCCAGTTCCACCTGGCGATCACGGACCATTTCCAGGACCTGCTCATTGATCAAATCGTGCACCGTGACATTGACTTGGGGAAACCGCGCACGGAACACCTTCAGGATCGGCGGCAGCAGGTTGCCGGCAAACGACGGCATCGCCGCCACCGTCACGCGCCCGCGCTGCAGGGTAAAACGCTGGCGCAGTTCATCCTCGGCATTGTCCCAGTCGGCAATCAACCGGCGAGCCAGGGGCAACAGGGATTCGCCTTCAGGGGTCAGCGCGACGTTGCGCGTATTGCGGCTGAACAGCCGCCCGCCCAGGCCCTCCTCCAGGCCCTTGATGGTCAGGCTCAGGGCCGACTGGGACAAATGCAGGCGCTCACAGGCGGCGGCAAAACTCAGGCTCTGGGCCACGGCAAGAAAGGCCCGCATCTGTTTAACTGTCATGACGCTGCTCCTACGGCTTGGCGATTGTGCTGTTTTTTAAATCAATCAACCTTAAAAAACAACTTAACAAATCAATCTGTCAGCGCAACACTCGAGTCACTGGCTGGACCACAAACAATAAAAGAGGTGCATATGGCAGGTTTCGATAAACGCGTGGCGTCCTATGAAGAAGCGCTGGCAGGCCTGGAAGACGGCATGACCGTACTCTCCGGCGGCTTTGGCCTGTGCGGCATCCCGGAAAACCTCATCGCCGAAATCAAGCGCAAAGGCACCCGCGACCTCACGGTGGTCTCCAACAACTGCGGCGTCGATGGCTTCGGCCTGGGTGTATTGCTCGAAGAAAAACAGATCAGCAAGGTCATCGCCTCCTATGTCGGTGAAAACGCCCTGTTCGAGAAGCAACTGCTCAGCGGTGAAATCGAAGTCGTGCTGACGCCCCAGGGCACCCTGGCCGAAAAAATGCGTGCAGGCGGCGCGGGCATTCCGGCGTTCTTTACCGCTACCGGTGTTGGCACGCCCGTCGCCGAAGGCAAGGAAACCCGCGAGTTCAATGGTCGCCCGTACCTGATGGAAGAATCCATCACCGGCGACTTCGCCATCGTCAAAGGCTGGAAAGCCGACCATTTCGGCAACGTCATCTACCGCCACACCGCCCAGAACTTCAACCCGCTGGCCGCCACCGCCGGCAAGATCACCGTGGTCGAAGTCGAGGAAATCGTCGAACCGGGCGAGCTGGACCCGGCGCAGATCCACACCCCTGGCATCTACGTCGACCGGATCATCTGCGGCACCTTCGAGAAGCGCATCGAACAGCGCACCGTCCGCAAATAATCTGCCCAGCCCGAACAATAAGAGGAACAGCACCATGGCTCTTACCCGCGAACAAATGGCTCAACGCGTCGCCCGCGAAATGCAGGACGGCTTCTACGTCAACCTCGGCATCGGCATCCCGACCCTGGTGGCCAACTACATTCCCGAAGGCATGGAAGTGATGCTGCAATCGGAAAACGGCCTGCTGGGCATGGGACCGTTTCCTACCGAAGACACCATTGATGCCGACATGATCAACGCCGGCAAGCAGACCGTCACCGCGCGTATCGGCGCCTCGATCTTCTCCTCGGCCGAGTCCTTCGCAATGATTCGCGGCGGCCACGTAGACCTCACGGTACTCGGCGCCTTTGAAGTGGACGTACACGGCAACATCGCCTCGTGGATGATCCCCGGCAAGCTGGTCAAGGGCATGGGCGGTGCCATGGACCTGGTGGCCGGCGCAGAAAACATCATCGTGATCATGACCCACGCCTCCAAGGACGGTGAGTCCAAGCTGCTCAGCCAGTGCAGCCTGCCGCTGACCGGTGCCCACTGCATCAAGCGCGTGCTGACGGACCTGGCGTACCTGGAAATCGAAAATGGCGCTTTTGTCCTCAAGGAACGCGCACCTGGCGTCAGCGTTGAAGAGATTGTGAGCAAGACCGCCGGTAAACTGATCGTCCCGGACCACGTTCCAGAAATGCACTTCCAGTGAGGACAGATTCCATGCAAGACGTCGTGATTGTTGCTGCCACCCGCACCGCCGTGGGCAGCTTTCAAGGAGCCCTGGCCGGCATCCCGGCACCGGAACTGGGCGCCGCCGTGATCCGCCGCCTGCTGGAGCAGACCGGCCTGGACCCTGCGCAAGTGGACGAAGTGATCCTCGGCCAGGTCCTGACCGCAGGTTCGGGCCAGAACCCGGCACGCCAGGCGTCGATCCTTGCCGGCCTGCCACACGCAGTGCCCAGCCTGACCTTGAACAAGGTCTGCGGCTCGGGCCTCAAGGCCCTGCACCTGGGCGCACAGGCCATCCGTTGCGGTGACGCCGAGGTGATTATCGCCGGCGGCATGGAGAACATGAGCCTGGCCCCGTACGTGCTGCCCGCCGCCCGCACCGGCCTGCGCATGGGGCACGCGAAGATGGTCGACAGCATGATCACCGACGGCCTGTGGGACGCGTTCAACGACTACCACATGGGCATCACCGCCGAGAACCTGGTGGACAAGTACGGCATCAGCCGTGAAGCCCAGGACGCCTTCGCCGCTGCCTCCCAGCAAAAAGCGGCCGCGGCGATTGAAGCCGGGCGCTTTGCCGATGAAATCACCCCGATCCTGATTCCCCAGCGCAAGGGCGACCCGATTGCCTTTGCGGTGGACGAGCAGCCCCGCGCCGGCACTACCGCCGAATCCCTGGGCAAACTCAAACCGGCCTTCAAGAAAGACGGCAGCGTCACCGCCGGCAACGCGTCGAGCCTCAACGACGGCGCCGCCGCCGTGTTGCTGATGAGTGCCGATAAAGCCAAGGCCCTCGGCCTGCCGGTGCTGGCGCGTATCGCCAGCTACGCGAATGCGGGTGTCGATCCGGCGATCATGGGCATTGGCCCGGTGTCCGCGACCCTTCGTTGCCTGGACAAGGCCGGCTGGCAGTTGGCCGACCTGGACCTGATCGAAGCCAACGAAGCCTTCGCCGCACAGGCGCTGGCAGTGGGCAAGGAACTGGATTGGGACGCGGCCAAGGTCAACGTCAATGGCGGCGCGATTGCCATTGGCCACCCGATTGGCGCCTCAGGCTGCCGTGTGCTGGTGACCCTGCTGCATGAAATGCTCAAGCGCGACGCCAAGAAAGGCCTGGCGACCTTGTGCATCGGCGGCGGCCAGGGCGTGGCACTGGCCCTTGAGCGCGACTGATTCAACGAGCAACATGAAAGAGGCCCGGCTCCACGAAAAGCCGGGCCTTTTTTTGCCTATTTGATTTGCGAACCCCCTCCAATGTAGGAGCTGGCTTGCCTGCGATAGCGGAGGGGCAGTCACCGGCAGCATTGACTGATGCACCGCTATAGCAGGCAAGCCAGCTCCCACATTAGACTTCTAGCGTCCATTGGATTGCGGCACGGAAAATACCGCGGTGGCCCGCACCACCACCTTTTCCCCCACCTGCAAGCTGACCGTGGCAAACGCCATCTGCCGTCCGCGCTTGTGGTGCTCCAGTTGCACCTCGATCCACTCCCCCACCTGCACCGCCCCCAGATAATCGAGGGTCATGCTCGCGGTAATCAACGGCAACGGCGGGTCGCTGGAAAATGCCATGGCGTACCCCATGCCGACATCCGCCAGGGTCGCCAGCACGCCACCATGTACTGTGCCGCGCCCGTTGGCATGGCGGTTGTCGGCGCGCAGGCCCAGTTGCAGGTGCAGGCCCTCGCCACGGCAATACACCGGCCCCAGCAAATCCAGGAGCGGGCTGCTGCGGGGCAAGGGAATAAAGCCTTCTGGGACGTGAGTCATGGTGGATATTCCTTGTGACCGGGCCCGAGGTTTAACCTGCTCCGGTGGATGCAACCAGCATGATCAACCGGGTAAATCTGTGACGATAAGCCTGCACCCGCTTTGCGTTCGCCGGGCAAACCGGCTTTAATCGCCGCGCACTTTATCCCGCACACTTGAAGGAACCGTAATGCGCCACCTGGAAGGCAGATCTACTGCATTGATGTTATTGGCCGCCCTGCTGCTCGGCGGCTGTTCGCCCAAGGAGTATTCCGAGTCGACGCCGATCAATGGCGAACAGGGCCGGGCCGGCGCGCTGCTGGCCTATGAACACGAGTTGAGCCTGGCGATGCCGCTGGCCCTGCTCGCGCCGCGCATGCAGGCCACCCGCCAAGCCTGCGAGTCGGCACAGTTCGGCGCCTGCAACATCCTGCGTATCGAAGAGAACAGCGACGGCGGCACGATCGTGTTGCGCATCGCCCCCAGCGGGGTCGAACCCTTGGTGAAGATGGTGGCCGAGGGTGGGCAACTGGGCCAGCGCATCACCAGCGCCGAAGACCTGGCCGACGCGGTGGCCGATGTGCGCCGTCGCCAGGAACGTTTGCAGGCCCAGCAAAAACGCCTGGATGAACTGGCGGCGCGCAAGGACATCACCGTGGGCGACCTGATCACCCTGACCAAGGAACAGGCCTCCATCGAAAACGAGCTGCAGGAACTGGCGCAGATCGCCGCCGGCCAGCAACGGCGCCTGGACACCAACCGCGTGACCTTGAACTTCAGTCCATCCGACGGCGAGCATCAGCAATCACGTTTTGCGCGGATGTTCGGCAACCTCGGCGACAACCTGGTCGACGGCACCGCCGATGCCCTGGAACGCTCCAGCTACGTGCTGCCGTTCGTGATCCTCGCCTTCCCGGTGTTGTGGCTGTGGGTCTGGTTGTGGCGCAAGCTGGTCAAGCGCCGCCCCTGACCTCAGCGCTTCATGCAGCGCTGGTAACGCTCATCCACGCGCTTGGCGAACCAGGCCGTGGTGAGGTTACGGGTGATCTTCGGGCTCTTGAGCACAATCCCCGGCAGGATCGCCCGTGGCAGCGGCTTGCCTTCGGCTTTCTCGGCCAGGGCAAACACTCGCTGGTACAGGGTGGTCTGTTCAAAATCCAGGCGATCACCCTGCTCCAACTGGCTGCGAATGCTCGGGTTGCGCATGTCCAGCTTCTTGCCCAGTGAGCGCACCGCCAACTCCGTGGTGCCGGGCATGATCGAGCCATAGCGGATCAAATCGCCATCCAGCGCCAGGCGGGTCCCGGAAGCACGGCTGACCGCGGCCTGAAACGCGGCATTGCGGCTGGCGTACCAACCGGCGTTGAAGTCGGCAAAGCGGTACAGCGGCTTCTCGTAGCTCACCGGGTAACCCAGCAAATGGGCAATGCCGAAGTACATGCCGCCACGCCGGGTGAACACTTCGCGGCGAATGCTCCCGTCTACGGTGTAGGGATAATTGCGCGCCTGCTGCTCTGCGAAGGCAATGCTCACCTGCATCGGGCCTGCGGTATGCACTGGGTTGAAACTGCCAAACAAGGTGCGGCCCAACGGCACTGTGCCGATAAAGTCGTCAAAGATCCCACTCAGGTCCTTCTCGGTACGCGCAGCGCTCAGACGGTCGGCGTAGGACTTACCCGTAGGCGAGCGCAGTTGCAACGCGGTGCGCACCAGCACGGCCGGCACATGCACCTTGGCTGCACGCTTGAGGATTTCATCCTGGGCGATCTTGCCCATGTTCGGCACCGGCGGGTCGACCTGATAGGTGGACTCTTGCTCGGTGACCGCCAGCACCGCACAGATATTTTCGGTGCTGGGGTAGATCTTCTGGCTGTCGAGCGCCGTGTAGATATCCTGGGCCCAACCGGCACGATCCGGAACCCTGGCCGGCATCAGTCGCACAATCTGCGCCTTGACCTCGGCCTCACTGCGTTCGGGGAGTTGCTGGCTGCGTTGGGTCGAACAGCCGGCCAGCACCAATAAGGCGGCCAGGCCGAGAGTCAGCCGGGATGAAAGCATGCGGGGGGTGTCCTGTGAGTCGCTGAAAGTGCCCACTATCTCACAAACCCACGCCCACCCCCTGCAGGAGCGGGCTTGCCCGCGATGGCGCCCTCAAGCCGGCTCCCACAGTACATGCGCTGGGATCAGATACCGGCGAGCGCCAGGTCCATCGCAAAGTAGGTAAAGATCAGGTCCGCACCGGCGCGCTTGATCGAACCCAGGGTTTCGCGCACCACCCGCGCTTCGTCGATGGCGCCGGCCTGGGCGCCGAACTTGATCATCGCGTATTCGCCACTGACCTGGTACGCCGCCACCGGTAAACGCGAGGCTTCGCGGATGTCGCGGATGATGTCCAGGTAAGCACCGGCCGGCTTGACCATCAGCGAGTCGGCCCCTTCCTGCTCATCGAGCAAGGATTCACGCACGGCTTCGCGGCGGTTCATCGGGTTCATCTGGTAGCTTTTGCGGTCGCCCTTCAGCGCGCTGCCACCCGCCTCGCGGAACGGGCCATACAGGGCCGAAGCGAATTTAGTCGAGTACGCCATGATCGGGATATGGCTGAACCCGGCCGCATCCAGCGCCCGGCGAATGGCCTGGACCTGGCCGTCCATCGCGGCCGACGGCGCGATCACATCGGCACCGGCACGGGCTGCCGCCACCGCTTGCTTGCCTAGGTTGGCCAGGGTGCGGTCGTTGTCCACTTCATTGCCGTGCATCACGCCGCAATGGCCGTGGTCGGTGTATTCGCAGAAGCAGGTGTCGGACATCACGATCATTTCCGGCACCGCGTCCTTGCAGATCGCCGACATGCGCGACACCAGCCCGCGCTCGTTCCAGGTATCGCTGCCGCTGGCGTCCAGGTGATGGGACACGCCGAACGTCATCACCGACTTGATCCCGGCACGGGCAAAGCGCTCGATTTCACTGGCCAGTTTCGATTCGGGGATGCGCATCACGCCGGGCATGCTGGTGATCGGCACGAAGTCATCGATTTCTTCTTCGACGAAAATCGGCAATACCAGATCATTGAGGGTGAACTCGGTTTCCTGGAACAGGCTGCGCAGCTCAGGGGAACGGCGCAGGCGGCGGGAACGGGCTTCGGGGAACTGACTGGACATGGGGTTTCCTACAAAAAAGGCCAGGGCACGTGGCAAGGCCGCTAGCTTAAGGGCGAAAGCTTATGCCCGGATTGACCGAGAGCACAAATACGGCGGCCATAACGGTGTTTTGCCATTCACGTAACAATGCGGTCTAGGCTAAACAAGCAGGAGCAGCAACGAGTGACCTGTAGAGACCGAGCAGCCCCCTTCCCCACAGGTGCGTTACTGCGTTACAGGCTCAGGCGCCCTTCGATACACAGCGAGACGGCGCCGCCGATCCAGATCTCATCGCCCTGCTGCTGCACGCGAATACGCCCGGCGCGGCCGATGGCCGTGCCCTGGCTGACCACGTATTCGCTGGGGGCCAGGCCCGCGCCGAGCAGCCATTGTGCGACAGCCGCGTTAAGGCTGCCGGTGGCCGGGTCTTCGGGGGCGCCGTCACCGGCAATAAACGCGCGCACTTCAAACTGCGCATCCACCTCGTCGCGCGTCGGGTCGCACGGAGCAACCACGCCCACCGCCAGCCCGAGCAGTTTTGAATAGTCCGGCTGCAACTCCAGCACCGTCTGCCGGTCCGTCAACATCAGCGCCAGCCAACCGGCGCCGTTATCGACCCACTGGCTGCGCACAATCGCTTCGGGCTCAAGGTTGAGCGCCAGGCGCACACGCTCCAGCAACTCGGCATCCAACGGCCCTGAACGCAGCAAGGGTGGCGCGATAAACGCCAGCTCCTCGCCCTGGCGACGGATGCGCACCAGGCCGATCTCGCATTCCTGGATGATCTCGTCGCCCCGGGGCACACCACCGGCCTGCAGCCACGCCCGGCAACTGCCCAGGGTTGGGTGGCCGGCGAACGGCAGCTCCTGCACGGTGGTGAAAATCCGCACCCGGTAATCCGCACGCGGGTCGCGCGGTTGCAGCAGGAACGTGGTTTCGCTGAGGTTGGTCCACTTGGCGAAGTCAGCCATCTGCTGGTCACTGAGGCTATCGGCGCCCAGCACCACGGCCAGCGGGTTGCCCTTGAGCGCCACGCTGCTGAACACGTCCAGTTGCTTGAAATCAAAAGTCGGCATGGGTCAGCTCGGAATGTTCAGGCCACGGATCACCGCCGGCCGGGCGACAAAGCCATCCAGCGCGCGCAGTACATTGGGGAAGTCGGTGATGCCCACCAGATCGCCCGATTCATAGAAGCCAATCAGGTTGCGGATCCAGGGAAAGGTGGCGATATCGGCGATGCTGTACTCATCCCCCATGATCCAGCTGCGGCCCAGCAGGCGTTTTTCCAGCACCTCCAGCAGGCGTCGGGCTTCAGCGGCATAGCGGTCGCGGGGGCGCTTGTCTTCGTAGGCCTTGCCGGCGAACTTATTGAAGAAACCGACCTGGCCGAACATCGGCCCGATCCCGGCCATCTGGAACATCAACCATTGCAGGGTTTCGTAGCGCGCGGCGGGTGCCTGGGGCAGTAGTTGCGCGGTTTTCTCTGCCAGGTAAATCAGGATCGCCCCCGACTCGAACAACGCCAGCGGCTCACCGCCGGGACCGTTGGGGTCGATGATCGCCGGGATCTTGTTGTTGGGGTTCAGGGACAGAAACTCGGGCGAGAGTTGGTCCTGGGTATCGAAGCTGACCTTATGCGCCTCATAGGCCAGGCCCACCTCTTCGAGCATGATCGAGACTTTGACCCCATTGGGCGTCGGCAACGAGTACAGCTGCAGGCGTTCAGGATGCTCGGCTGGCCATTTGGTAATAATCGGAAACGCTGCAGCTGAAATCATCGATATACCTCAAGGTGAGAAAAACCCATGATAGCCATCCGGCGGCGCGCCTGCATCGGTCTTCAATTCGCAACATGCGCTGGTTAATCTCTTGCACCAAGCGAACCAAAACGCCCTGGCGCACTCTTAGAAGCGCTTGAACGGTTGAATGGAGGCATACCGCCATAACTGTCACGGAAAACCGCACGTTGCTTGGAGCATCGCTGTGGCTGGGCCTTCCAGCCTTGATCCGACGCACCGAAGACTCGACCACTAGTGAAAATCAAGCCTTTGTGCCTTGGCAAACGTTTCAAAAAATATGCTTATTTCCTGGTGCCAACGGTGTTCGTCGGCGGTGCCTTGATGCTGGCTTTCGAAGCCCGCGAAAGCAGCGCCGAGCCGAAGAACGGCGTGCAAACCCTGGTGTTCCTGCGTCATGGTGAAAAGCCTGTGGGCGGCCTGGGCCAACTCAATTGCCAGGGCCTCAACCGCGCAATGAACCTGGCCACGGTATTGCCGGAAAAATTCGGCGCTGCCGACTTTGTGTTCGCGGCCAACCCGACGCGCAATGTCGAGGAAGGCGAGTTCGACAATTCCTACAGCTACATTCGGCCATTGATGACCATCAGCCCCAGCGCGATCAAACTCGGGCTGCCGGTGAACATCGAGTTTTCGGCCAACGATACCAGCGACCTGGCTGACGAATTGATGGAGGACAAGTACCACAACTCCACCATCTACACGGCCTGGTCCCATGGCTACCTGCCGGAATTGATCAACAAGGTGGCCAGTGAAGCGGTCGGTGAGAAGTACACCATCACCGAAGACTGGTCCGGCGGCGATTTCGACACCCTGTACGTGTTGACCCTGACCTGGCAGAACGGTAAGGCCAGCCTGCTCAGCCGCAACTACAAGCAAGGCCTGGATAACGGCTTGCAAACTTGCCCGGATGCAACGCACGTAGCCGCCGACACCTGACACCGGGACCGCGTATGATGCGTCGCTATCGACTTATCTGCGGATCTTGACCATGTCTAACCTCACCTCTGTCAGCCCTGCTCGCGGCTGGTCCTTCTGGTGGAAACCGGCGCTGTTCCTGTTGGTGGCCTGCGTCGGCCTGTATTACGTGAAGTGGTCGCCCTACTACTTCAAGGCCTTTGTCGCGGCCGACAGCCACAGCATCGGCAACTCGATTCTCAATGACCAGCAGGGCTCGCCATTGGCGGCCGCCCTGGCCTATGCCCAGGTGTATTTCCTGGCGATCTGGAAAGCCGCCGTGCTGGCGGTGATTCTCGGTTCGTTATTGCAGGTGCTGATTCCACGGGACTGGCTGTTGCGCCTGTTCGGCCGTGCCGGGCTGGGCTCCACGGTGCGTGGCGGGCTGTTCGCCTTGCCGGGCATGATGTGCAGTTGCTGCGCCGCGCCGGTGGCCGCCGGCATGCGTCGTCAACAAGTGTCGGTGGGTGCAGCATTGGCGTTCTGGATGGCCAACCCGGTGCTCAACCCCGCGACCCTGGTGTTCATGGGGTTTGTGCTGGGCTGGGACTTTGCCGCCCTGCGCCTGGTGGCCGGTGTCGTGCTGGTGATCGGTGTCGCGCTGATCGCCCAACGCATCGCCCGCCCCGAGCAGGTGCCCCAGGTAGCACTGGAGGCCGTGGCCGACGTCAGCGGCACCGAGACCCAGCCGTTCCTCAGCCGCTGGCTGCGCACCTTGTGGCAGTTGTTCTGGAGCACCATCCCGATCTACATCCTGGCGGTGTTGCTACTGGGCGCAGCGCGGGTGTGGCTGTTCCCACACGTGGACGGGGCGATGGCCGACAGCCTGCTGTGGCTGGTGCCCCTGGCGATCGTCGGCACCCTGTTTGTGATCCCCACCGCCGCAGAAATCCCGATTGTGCAGACCATGATGGCCCTGGGGCTGGGCACCGGGCCAGCGGTGGCACTGCTGATGACCCTGCCGAGCGTGAGCCTGCCGTCGCTGTTGATGCTGCGCAAGGATTTCGATACGCGGGTGCTGGTGACGGTGGCCGGGCTGACCATGCTGATGGGTGTGGTGTGTGGGTTGGTGGCGGTGGTCGTCCTTTAGGAAGGGTTGACTGTCAGGGCCTCATCGCAGCATAGGTATCTACACAACTCTTTTATCTAGTGCTTGTTGGGTTTGTGTACATATCCGTTGCTGCGGTCACGGCGGCTATTGGTTCCGCCCTTACGGCGGCTCACTTTCGAAGAGCGCGAAAGTAAGCAAAGCGCTTTTGCCCCACCACTCGGTGCCTCGCCTAGGCTCGGCATGCCCGCAGTCAGGCATTGCTCCGTGGGCCCGCCGCGATCGGCCATCCATGGCCGTGTCGCGGCTACCCCGGCATCCATGCCGGGGTGCCCA
>NZ_JAAQWS010000017.1:0-128501 GCF_012985645.1 Pseudomonas sp. WS 5410
TCGACGATCAGGTCGGCTGTCAGGCCGCCTCGCTTTGCTTTTGATCTGAGGCGCCCCGTTAAACCACGCTGGCCGTCATCCGATATTGATTTGGGGGGTAACCCGGCAGGACGCCGGGTTAGCCGCGCTGGGCCATGGATGGCCCATCGCGGCGGCCCCCCAAATCAATGTCGGATGACGGGCACACCGAGCCTGGGCGAGGTGCCGAGTGGTGGGGCAAGAGCCCTTTTGGTTACTTTTGGGGCTCTTTTCCAAAAGTGACCCGCCGTAAGGGCGGAACCAATAGCCGCCGTGACCGCAGCATCGGATATGTACACATCCCCAACAACCAAATCAGCCAACCCATCAGTTGACTGATACACCACCATCGCAGGCAAGCCCGCCCCCACAGTGAGAGTGGGTGTACTCCACCATCCACTGCAAAAACGCCTTCACCTTGGGAATCTCCCCGGCATGCTCGGCATGGGCGATAAAGTGCGCGCCACTGCTGGGCATCGCATAGTCCCATGGCACCACCAGGCTGCCCTGGGCCAATTCGTCAGCCACCAGGTAGTGCGGCACCAGTGCCACGCCGTAACCCGATTGCGCCGCGCGTATGCACATGTAGAACGTGTCGAAGCGCGGCCCGTGGTAGCTGTTCTGTGAATGCAGGCCCTGTTCCAGGAACCACTCGTGCCAGGCCTCGGGCCGTGAGGTGCATTGCAGCAAGGTGTGTTGCGATGAAGCGTCGCTGCCCTGGGCGACAAACCCCGGTGCGCACACCGGCACTACCGCTTCGCGAAACAGCTCAATGCAGGTGGCCCCCGGCCATGACCCCTGGCCGAAGAAGAACGCGATATCGGCCTTGGCCTGCAGCACGTCGAAGGGTTCGAGCTCGTTGCGCACATCCAGGTGGATATTCGGATGACGGGCGGCAAAGTCCTTGAGCTTGGGCACCAGCCAGCGGTCGCCGAAGGTCGGTTGGGTGGCGATGCGCAGCACCTCGGTTTCACCACCGTAGGTGAGGATATAGCGACTGGAGATATCCACCTGGGTCAGGATCTTGTGCACTTCTGCCAGGTACAACGAGCCCGCCGGCGACAGGTACAGACGCTGGCGCACGCGCTCGAAGAGCTTGTGGCAGAGCATTTCCTCCAGTTGCGCCACTTGCTTGCTCACCGCACTTTGGGTCAGGTGCAGTTCTTCGGCGGCACGGGTGAAGCTCAGGTGCCGGGCAGCGGCTTCGAAGCATTGCAGGGCAGTCATCGAAGGGGTCAAGCGTTTTGAGATCATGGGAGTTCATTCCAAACAGGAAGGAGCCTTTGCCTAAACGTCATTTGTGACCCAGGTGTAAAGCCGTTGATACTGACCGGCAACACTATAAATAAACTGGCCCGGGTTTGCGGCGCCAAATAATAAAATCCAACACGGAGAGCCTTGCATGCAGCATCTGAAATCCACCCTGGCAGCACTCACCGCCGCCACTGTCCTGGGCCTGGCCGGCACCGCTCACGCAGGCGCGACCCTGGACGCGATCCAGAAAAAGGGCTTTATCCAATGTGGGGTCAGCGACGGCTTGCCAGGCTTCGGCGTGCCGGACGCCCAGGGCAAGATGACCGGCATCGACGTTGATGTGTGCCATGCCGTTGCCGCCGCCGTGTTTGGCGATGCCTCGAAGGTCAAATTCACCCAACTGACCGCCAAGGAGCGCTTCACCGCGTTGCAATCCGGGGAAATCGACGTGATTTCGCGCAATACCACCTGGACCAGCTCCCGGGATTCCGGAATGGGCCTGGTGTTTACCGGCGTGACCTATTACGACGGTATCGGGTTTCTGGTGAATACCAAGCTGGGAGTGGCCCACGCCAAGGAGCTGGATGGCGCGACCATCTGTATCCAGGCCGGCACCACCACCGAGTTGAACGTCTCGGATTACTTCCGTGCCAATGGCATGAAATACACCCCGATCACCTTCGATACCGCCGATGAAAGTGCCAAGGGCCTGGAAGCCGGCCGTTGCGACGTGCTGACCACCGACCAGTCGGGCCTGTACGCCCAGCGGATCAAGATGGCGCACCCGGATGAGTTTATCGTGCTGCCGGAAGTGATCTCCAAGGAACCCCTGGGCCCGCTGGTGCGCAAGGGCGATGACGACTGGTTCAGCATCGTCAAGTGGACGCTGTTTGCCATGCTCAATGCCGAGGAAATGGGCATCACCTCGAAGAACGTCGAGGAACAGGCCAAGACCACCAAGAACCCCGACATCGCCCGCCTGTTGGGGGCCGACGGGGAGTACGGCAAGGATTTGAAGCTGCGCAAGGACTGGGTGGTGCAGATCGTCAAGCAAGTGGGCAACTATGGCGAGGTGTTCGAGCGCAACATCGGCCAGGGCAGCGTGCTGAAGATCCCGCGCGGCCTCAATGCGCTGTGGAACAACGGCGGCATCCAGTACGCGCCGCCGGTGCGCTAACGGTTACTGCGAAACCCGGTCCTTGCCCGCGGCCTTGGACCGGTACAGCGCCTGGTCCGCCCGGGCCATCAGGTCGGCGGGTGATTCGCCATCGAGGCGCTGTACCACCCCCAGGCTCAGGGTCACGTTGAAATCGCCCACGGGAGGCAGGTCGAGCACCGCCCGGCGAATGCGCTCGGCCAGTATCCGGGCGGTTTCCACGGTGCTCTTGGGCATAATCAGCATAAACTCGTCGCCCCCCCAACGTGCCAGCAGGTCACCCTGGCGCACGCAATGCTCCAGGCATTCGACTACCCGCAGCAGGGTGGCATCGCCCACGGCGTGTCCATGCTGGTCGTTGATCGACTTGAAGTCATCGACATCCATGGCAATCACCGCCAGCGGCAGACGAAACCGCTGAGCGCGCGCGCACTCTTCGAGCAGGGCTTTTTCCAGGCGATAGCGGTTGGCGATGCGGGTCAAGGTATCGCGCTCGGCCAGGGAGCGGTTTTCCTCCAGCTGTAACTGCAGTTGCTGGTTGACCCGCGACAGTTCGCGAGTGCGTTCGGCCACCAGCGCTTCAAGGGATTGGTTGCGCCGCTCAAGCTGTTCCAGGGAGCGTTTGCGCTCATGAATGCTGCGGTGGGCGCCGACCATGCGCGACACCGAGCCATCGGCATTGCGGGCAATGATGTAGCCACGGTCTTCGATCCACAGCCAGGTACCGTCTTTTTTTCGACAGCGGTATTCGGCTTGATAGTGAGGGGTGCGGCTATTGATGTAGTCATCGAAGACTTTCATCACATGGGGGTAATCGTCGGGGTGGATCACGCTTTCCCAGGTGAAGACGGTGTTTTCCAGGGAATGGTGATCGTAGCCCAGCATTTCGTACCAGCCGGGGTTGCGATAGACAAACCCAGTGTTGGCGTTCCAGTCCCAGATTCCATCGCTGACCAGTTCCATGATGGCATGGACCAGGTCGGCGTTGACGTCGAAAAGCTCACTGTTCAACGGATCCAAATCGGATGTATCGCCCATCTGCGCGCTCCCTGCGAGGATGCCGGCTCATTGTGGCCAGTCAGGTGTTAACGCCGATACTCCGTGGCTGGGCGTACTGTACAGCGAGGTTTGTCCGGGTAAAATTGTGGCTAAACGCCATTATTGTTGGTGGCCAAGCTAGAGCGGTTCCACCATCCGGGTAGGAGCCGAGCCGTTGGCGTTGTGCTGGTAAATCGCCTCCGGCTGCCCTTCCTCATTGAAAAACACCTGGCCGATGCCGGCACTGTTCCACAGACGCTCTCCCGCTTCGGCATGTTCCGGGATATACGGCACCACTTGCATGCGCCGGCGCCGGGTCAGCCAGTTCAGGGGCGAGCGTGGTGAGTAGAGCCAGCGGTTAAGGCGGTCGAACCATTCCAGCAGGCGCGGCGGGAATTGGTTCTTGATGCCACTGCTGGTGATCTGCCAGATATTCGGCCCGCCGTTGCGATGGCGGATCAGCACCTGGTAGACGAACGAGTAGTGCACATCCCCCGACAGAATCACGTAGTTACCTGGGGTGCGCGAGTGGCGGAAGATATTCAGGATTACCTGCGCGGCGCCACGGTGGGCCATCCAGTTTTCGGCATCGACCAACAGTGGGTAACCGCACCAACTGAAGACTTTCTGCACCGTCTCGATCAGCTTGACGCCGAAGATCGGCGCAGGCGACACGATGATTGCCGAAGGGTGGTCGAGCAGTTCTTGTTGCAGCTCACTCAAGGCTTCCCAGTCCAGCAGGCCGGACGGTTGCTTGAGGGTGAATTCACTGCGCCAGCGCCGCGTACGGGTATCGATGACCACCAGCGCCGGGGTGGTGGGCAGCACGTAATGCCACTGTTGAAACTGCAGGAGTTCTTCGAGCAATTGGTCCTGGGCGGGCGCGGGTAAATGGTTGTCGTGCTGCTGGGCCGTCGCGCTCAGGGCCAGGGTTTTTTCCACAAGCGCGGCGAAGGCATCGGGGTTGTTGCCCCAGCCCTGGCAGAGCATATAGGCGAGCAAGGCGTTGCCGATGATGCGTTTGGAGAACGGGTGGCCATAGGCGGTCTGTTCCCACTGGGCGCTGAGGTTCCAGTCATCGGTGATGTCGTGATCATCGAAAATCATCAGGCACGGCACATGGGCGAACACCCGGGCCACACCGCCCAGACCGTCGCGAAACTTATCCACAGGCACCTGTTCGCGGGCGTAGCGCGCCCGTTCTTCGGCAGTGAGCCGAGTGGGCGGCTGTGTGGCGATCAGGGTCCAGGGGGTGGGCGACCAGACCAGCAGGTACATGGCCATGACTTCAGCGAAAGTCACCAGGTGGTTGTCGGCGGTGCTGCTGGTGAAGATCGGCTTTTTCACCCCGCCAAAAAAGCGTTCGCGCAGGGTCTCGTTGCTCTCCAGGGCGGGCAACAGATCGGCGCGATGGTAATAGCTGGCAGGGTGGTCATAGAGCTTGGCGCTGTCGTCCACCACGGCGCCATCGAGGTGTTCATCGAACAGGCCCAGGCGCGCAATCAGCCCATGGATGGCGCGCAGCATCGGCCCGGCCACATCGTCGGCGTACACCTGGTCGCCACTCATCATCAACAACGCCGGGCGCTGGGCCAGGCTGCGGTCGGCGGCCAACAGGCGATCAGCGCAGAGCAGGCCCTCGTCGGCGTAATGGTGGGGTTTGCGGCAAGAACCGTGCAGCAACTGGCGGATACGGCTGTGCAGGATGAAGTCCGGGGCCTGGGCGCCTGGGTACAACAGATGCGGGGCCCATTGGGCGATGCCGGCGCCACCCTCGATCAGCAGGTCATAACGGATGGGCACGTCCTGGGGCAGGGGTGTGGCCAGCGACACATCAATCAGGTGGATAAACGCCGCGCGGCCCACCGCAATGACCTGGCAGCGTGTGGCGTCGAGGTCGATATCCAGGGACTGTTCGCCCTCGTCCTGACAGAACTGCAGCCGCAAGGTCAATGCCAGCGCGCGACTGCCCACCAGCCACAACACCAGGCGGCCCGGCTCCAGGCGACGCAATAAGGGGCCGGCGAGGACGGCGGGCAATGTGTCGGGTTGCAGCATGAAAACACGGCTCTGTGCGGGATTGGACTGGGTAGGTTAACGCAGTGGATGTCGGTGTTTTGTCAAAGCAGGCTCACTGTGGCAAGCGGATACATGTGTTCACCAATCTTACGGTCATTGGCTGATATCCGCTGCTAGCCTCGACATGTACTTATTGTTCAAAGGCGCAAAGGAATGCTTCGTCAGCCAGACTCTCATTTGTTACGCCGTGGCCGGTACTCGGAGCCAGGCCGATCCTATCTGATAACCGCCGTCGTGTATGGGCGACGGCCATTGTTCCGTGATCTGCGCCTGGGCCGATTGTTGGTGGCCGAGCTTAAGCGTACCCATGACTCAGGCCAGGTCAACTCGCTGGCCTGGGTCATTATGCCGGATCACCTTCATTGGCTGTTTGAGCTGCAAGAGGTGGGGTTGGCGCAAGTCATGGGGCGGACCAAGTCCCGGAGCACGCTGACGATAAACCGTGCTCGCGGTACCACGGGGCCGTTTTGGCAGCGTGGTTATCATGACCGTGCGGTGAGGGCTGAAGAGGACCACCGGAAAATCGCTCGCTATATTATTGCCAATCCGCTGAGGGCAGGGCTGGTGAAGCATATCGGTGACTACCCATTATGGGATGCGGTCTGGCTCTGAGTTTTGTGATGTGGTTGTGGCGAGCGGGCTTGCCCGCGCTGGGCTGCGCAGCAGCCCCAAAACCGGGCGCTATGGTATGCCTGACACACCGCAGAGGTCTGAAGGGGGCCGCTGCGCAGCCCAGCGCGGGCAAGCCCGCTCGCCACAGAGGTAGGCACAGTGGGCCGCGCGGTCAGCATGGGGGCTGCGTGACCTTGGGGACGGTAAAGCGGAATTCACTGCCACGCCCCAGCTCGCTTTCGGCTTCGATCCGCCCGCCGTGGGCCTTGACGATGCCCTGGGTGATGTACAGCCCAAGGCCGCTGCCCGTGGGGTTGTTTTCGGTCAGGGTCCAGTAGCGATCAAACACGTGGGGCAGTTGGTCAGGGGCAATGCCTTCGCCGGAGTCGCGCACCGCAAACACAATCTCCTCGCCATTGCTCATCGCCGAAATCCCGATCTTGCCCTGGCGCGGGGTGAACTTGATGGCGTTGCCGATCAGGTTCGACAGTACCTGGAACAAACGCTCCGGGTCGGCGTTGATCTGCAGGCCGGGTTCGGCGTTGAACGACAGGTCAACCCCCTTTTCCTGGGCCAGGGGCGCCAGCAGCGCATAGGCTTCTTCGAGGATCTGGCTGACGTCCAGGGGCACCGGCTTGACGGTATAGCGGCCCGCCTCGATCTTTGAGGTGTCTAGCAAATCCTCCAGCAACACATTCATGCGCGCGGCGGCCTGCTGCATGGTGTCGATGGCCGAGGAAATTCGCCGCGAGGTGTGGGCGCCATCAGAGCTGAACGCCTTTTGCATCATGCCGCACAGCATTGAAATCACGGTCATCGGGTTGCGCAGGTCATGGGACACCACCGCCACCAGTTCATCCCGGGCGCGCACCGCTTGTTGCTCGCGCAGGACCTGGCGGGCCAGGTCGTTTTCCAGGGCCGAACGGCGCAGGTCGTTGGCGGCGAAACGGTCGCCAGAGCTCCACTTGGTGGAGATGCCAGCCATTTCCACCTTCCAGATTTCAAACGAGGTGCGTGGGCGAAGGCGCAGGCCCGCGTCGGATTTTTCCAGGGCCAGCGGTTTCTGCGGGTCGCCGCTCCACTGGATGTTCTCTTTGACTTCCGGGCGGAACCACAGCACGCCGTTGTCCACCGGCTTGGGCAGGCTCATGGCCAGGACGCCACTGGCCACTGGCTGATAGTCGGCTGCGGGCGGGTAGACCGCTGACAGGTGGTGGCTGGCAAACACCGGTTGCCCGGTGTCCTGCAGCCATTTGTGTAAGGCGCGGATCTGCGCCGGTTCCGGGCAGTTGCCATAGCGATGCAGTTGCTGGCCCTCAATGATCGCCACGCCACCGGCCAGGACCAGGTCCATCAACACCTGCGGGCATTGGGCCAGGCCGTCGAACACCGTGTCCGCTGACGCGCTCATTGCCTGGTTGAGTGTGTCCAGGGCCTCGACTTTTTCTTCACGCTGGCGGCTGATATCCAGGGCCTCCATGGCGCTGATCTGCAACGACAGCACCTGGCCGATGGTCTGACAGGTGGTGCGCAGGTCGTTGGGCACGTGCAGCGGCTCGCGGTTGCCGCAACTGATCAACCCCCACAATTTGTCGCCTTTCATCAGCGAGATGCTCATGGACGACAGCACGCCCATGTTCTTCATGTACTGGCAGTGGATCGGCGACACGCTGCGCAGGGTGGCGAAGCTCAAATCCAGCGGTTTCCCGGTGTCCGGGTGCAGCTTGGGTAGCAGCGGCACCGGCTCGTAGTCGGCATTGGGGATGATTCGCAGCCAGTTGGTGCGGTACAACTCGCGGGCCTGTTCCGGGATGTCGGACGCCGGGAAGAACAGGCCGTTGAACAGTTCCATGGACGGCGCGGACGCTTCGGCGATGACCTGGCCGTGGCCTTCCTCTTCGAAGCGATAAATCAGCACACGGTCATAGCCGGTCATGGCCTGGATTTCGCTCACGCTGATTTCGTACAAGGCTTGCAGGGTTTTCGCCGACTGCAAATGTTGCAACATCTTGCCCAGGTTGCTGGCGCGGCCGTTCACCGACTTGGGCTGGAAGTGCTCGTAGCGTGGCTCGAACTCCAGCACCAGCACGCCTTGATGGCGGTGCAGCAGGCCTTCGAACTCGTTCCCGTTGAGGGTGACGTGCAGCGCCGGGGCGTCGATAAAGTTAAGTTGACTGGCGATCTGCTGCACCGTGCGCGCGTTGTCCGCGCCCAACAGCGTATCCAGTGGCTGGCCAAGCAAGGTCTCGGGCGGGTGATTGAACAGGCTGGCCACGTTGGCGCTGACTTGCACGATTTGCAGGTCCGGTTCGCGCAGGGTCAGCAGTGCGCCATGAGGCTGGATCGCGCCAGGGAAGCGGATCGGCTCGTCGGCACAGTTGGCCAGCAGTTCTTCAAAATCTTCGGGTTTCATAGCAGTACCTCCTGGCTGTCGAGCCATTGCTCAAAACAGCTGAATGTCGAGCAGGCCGCGTCCTCCGCCTGCTGCCGGCCGAGGTCGTCCAGCGGGACGTGGCCCAAGTAGTCGAGAAAGTCTTTCCAGCGCCGACCAGTCTCGGTGCCGTATATATCGAGAAAGGCGCCGCCGTTGCTGGCGTCCAGCGCCAGGCGCCGGGCCATCTCCCGGCGCAGTACCTGGCCGCCGAGGGTCGCGCCTTCGAGCACATACAACACGCCCAGGCAGGCGGCCGGGGTGTCGAGGCGTGGCAGGCGAGGGCAGAGGGGCAGGGCGGCAATCGCCTGGCTGGTGAGGCCCAGGGCAATCAGGTCACTGTGGAGGGTAGGGGTTTTCACCCGCAGCGCCTGGTTGAATCCCACAGGAATCAAGGCGCAGTCGTACAGTCGTGATTCCAGCGGGTGGTAGAAACCGTAGTAAGCCTCAAACAAACGCCGATATCCGTCGGCATCCAGCTGCGGGGAAAAGAATGGCAAGCGTTTTTCCAGGGCCACATGGAGCAGGGCTGTGCCTGCGCGCAAGGCTTCAAGCAGGGAGGGCGCCGCGACGTCATGGGCCTGTGGATGCATGCAGTAAGCTCGGACTGGTCGGCCAGGGCAACCATGGCTGACGCGTGGGTGAAGGGCGGGCAACGATTCTGTTTGTCCCGTCGTCTGTATCTGAAAAGTCAGGTAAAAAATCTGACGTTGCTGTCAGAAAAATAACCCAATATTCAAAAACAGACCCCACACCTTATCGCGAAGTTCGATTGCCGCCGTGTTGTGACGCTATCAGTGCAGGGAGGTACCCTGCACCAATGCCGACTGCACACAGTCAAGTAGGCGCTCGGTGCTCCATGGCTTGGGCAGGAATTTCACCGTATTGCCCAGTTGCGCCGCCATCACCGTATTGCCCGAGGTCAGCACCACCGGCAAGGACGGCCAGCGATGGGCCACGACCTTGCTCAGGTCATACCCGTTGAGCAGGCCGGGCATCTGGATATCGCTGACAATCAGGTCTACCGGATCACTGGTCCGCTCCAGAAAAATCATCCCTTCATCGGCCGATGGGAACGAGGTCACCACCGCGCCGAACTCCTCCAGCACATCCACCATCAACGAGCGAATGATCTCGTCGTCTTCCAGTACCAATATCGATGGCTGAGCCATGATCCTTACTCCACCATCTGGGTTGAGTAAGGTGGAGTGGCAGGCCATGGGATAGGTTCTACTGAATGTTTTTTATTCGATGGGTGGTCATTTGAGCGTGTCGCCAGCGTGGATAAAACGGCCGCTGCTTGCGAGCTTCGGGTGGGATAAGCCAGGATGTGGGCCACGTAACTTCACAGCAAGGGATGCGAGTGTGAAAGAACTGATTGGGGCGTTGATCGTCGTTGCCACCGTGTTGTTCGGGTGTACCGGGGTATTGGTCGCCGTCGCGTTTACCACCCAGAAAAGCCGCCTGGAAATACTCAAGACCTTGGGCGGCATGAGCCTTGGCCGCGACCGCTTTATCGGGATCGCCCAGTTGTGGGCCAACCTCTTCCAACGGGTGTTCGGGCAAACGTACCTCGCCCGGCGCCAACTGATCAGTATCCCGCTGTACACCTTGCTCGTGTCGCTGGTGTTTTTTGTGGTGTGGCTGCTGGATCTCTACCTGTTTAAAAATCCCGAGCACGTGTTCAATGTTCCGCCGCCGCCGAATGTGCTGCAAGCCATCCAGGACTTCTACGGCAAGGGGCTGCTGGTGGCGATGGTGATCGACTGCGTGACCATCCAGTTGACCAAATGGAGCATCAACGTGGGAACGCGTCGCGGGTTTGGTTCGTGGCAGTTCCTGGGGTGCTTTTCGGCGACGATTGCCTTGGCCTACCTGTTGTTCAGTGTGGCGGTCTACTGGTTTCGCTGGTCGGACATGAACGAGCTGTACGCCATGTTGCCCGCTGACGAAGTGCGGCCGACGATCGCGTTCAACCCGTTGCGCAATGTGCTGTATTCGATCGCGCTGTTTCAGCCCGTGACGTTTATCTATGCCACCTCCGAAGGTTTTATCTCCAGTTACTTCATGCCCGAGCCGATCCTGTTTTACTGCGCGGCGACCGGAACCCTCTCGCTGCTCACCATCGGCGTGGTCTATCAATTCGCCCGAGGCGCGGAGCTGTTGCGACGGTTGTGCATGGGCTTTGTCAGCCACGTCGGCACGCCCCGGACCAACGCCATGAGTGTGGTGTTCATGATGCTGCTGGGGCTGGTGTTGGTGCCGTTGTGCCTGATGGCGCTTTATCTGGCTGTCTGAAGATTCGGCCTGTTCCGTCAGAAGCGTTCGTCCAGCAGGGCTGGCAAAGTCAGCTCTTTGACAAAGCTGGCCGATGACAGGCTCAAGGCCATGCGCACCACTTGCACCACGTCGTGTACCGGGATCAACTGCCCGTCGCCACGCTGCTCGGCCTCAAGGCGGGAGGTGCTCAATGGATCCTCTGTATTCAGGTAGCCCAGGTTCAGGCAGGTCACGCCCAGGCGCTGGTGCCGATAACCTTCACGCAAGGCATCGGCCATGCCGCGCAAGGCGAACTTCGACGCGCCGAACGTCACTTCCGGGCGCCCACTCTGTGGCAGACCTGAGGTAGAGCCGGTAAAGATGATGCGTGGGTTGGGGCTTTTTAACAGCACGGGCAGCAGGCGCTTGATCAGCAGCAAGGGGGCGGTGATGTTGCAGCTGACAATGGCTTCCAACTGCGTGTCTTCATCCTTGAGGAAGCTGTAGGCCTCATCGAACGCCTGTTCTTCCCAGATACCCAGGTTATAGATCAGCGTATCCAGGCCGTCCTGTGCCACCGCCTGCTCGATGACCTGTGCGGCTTGCGCCGGCTGGCCAAGGTCGGCTTCCACCCATGACACTTCGGCGCCACTGCTGGATATCAAGCCTGTAGGACGGCTGCGCGAGACCCCGATCAAGGTATCCCCCACGCCGCCCAAGCCTTCCATAAATGCCCTGCCCAAACCTTTGCTTGCACCGACCACCATGGTTCTCATTGATCTCTCCTTGAACTGACGCGCTGATGGAAAGTGCGCATGCAAACAGAGGGCGGGAGTGATGGCAATTAAATGGCTGTGTCCAAATGTTTTGCCAGACAGCGGGAGCGATTTGCCTTCAGTTGATTTAGAGTGATGGCTCTTTGCCATTCGTCCAGTCGACGCTAAGGAAGTAAAAATGAAACGGATCGAACGCGACTTCATCACCCTGTTCAATTGCCTGTGGTACCAGGATTTTCCGGTGGAGGTGGATGCCGTCACCAACCGTGCCGGGTGGACGATTCATGTGGGGCTGGTGATGCGCGAGTGCGCGAAATTGCTCGGCGCGCGTGCCTATTTCGAACAGGGCGGGCGTACCGATGCGGTCCTGAAATATCCCGACAAGAGCATCCTGTCCAACGTCGAATGGGAGTGGGTCCAGTCCCATAACGACAAAGTGGATGAAATCAGCAAACTGTTTAAAAACCATGAACAGGCGGCGTTCTCCACTTTCGTGTCCTACAGCACCAAAAGCCATTTGCCCGAAGCCATCGAGAAGGCGTCCAAGCTCTGGGCCAAGGCCAGCACACCGCTGGTTTTCTTTGTCGTAACCTTTGAGTCGGTAGGGCGCGACCGGCACTTCCTGGAACTGCAAACGCACTTTTTCAGCCGTGGCAAACATAAAAAAATCCGTTCACAGCCAGCCCTGCCTTGGCAGATCAACCGGGCACGCTTCAATAACGTGGACGAGGACAAGTAAACCGCAGGCATAATTGCCGCCTCTACCGCCTGAAGCCCGTGACCTGGAGCCCCTGATGAAACCCGCTGCCTTACTGACCCTGTTACTCACGGCCATGCTTTTCAACACGTCGGCGGTGGCAGCAGGCGATGCCGAGGCAGGCGGCCGGCTGTTCGCCAAGACCTGTGGCGGTTGCCACAGTGTCGGGCTGAACGCCCGTGGCGGCTTTGGGCCACAGCTCAATGGGGTGATCGGGCGGCTGGCGGGCACCACGGCGGACTATCAGTATTCCGCCGCGATGAAAAATTCGGGCGTGGTGTGGACGCGGGAGACCCTCGCGGCCTATATCGAGAATCCGAAAAAAGTGGTGAGCGGGACCCGCATGATTTTCTGGGGGATCAGTGATCAGCAGAAGATCGAGAACCTGCTGACCTATCTGGAGACCTTTCAGGCGCAATAGCGCGATACACCCAAATCCATTGCAGGAGCCGGCAAACCGGCTCCTGCAGGATTGGCAGCGATTTCAACTGCCTTGTGGTGTTTCCCCGCGTGCCAGTCGCGCATTGATATCGTCGATTACTGCCGGCAGGTCGACGATGGTGTCGATCAGGTAGTGCGGCCGTGACCCTTCAAACATCTGTGTAATACGCTCGCGTTCCTGCGCCAGTTCTTCGGCCGGCAGCGCCTTGTATTGCGCGTAGGTCCGCCCCAGTGCGTTGCCCGAGCAGGTCAGGGCGACTGTCCACATGCCGGCACTGCGTCCTTCCAGGATTCCCGGCCAGGTGTCATCGACCTTGACGCACGCCGCCACATCGCTGATGCCCAGGGCGATCACATTGGCCAGGGCCTGGGCCGGATGCGGGCGACCGTTGGGCACTTCGTCGGTGGCCACTACATGATCGGCCACATAGCCATTTTGCCGCGCCAACTCGACTACCTTGGCCATCACCACCGCCGGGTAGCCCGAGCACGAGCCGATCTTCAAACCCTTGGCGCGCAGGGTTTCAATCGCCTCCAGCGCACCGGGAATCACTGCCGAGTGCAGGGCGATTTTCTCGATCTGCAACGGCATGAAACGCTCGTACAGGGCGGTGACGTCTGCGTCGGTCGGCTGGCGGTTGAACACCGCACGATAGCGCTCGGCAATCTGCGGCTGATTGCACAGGGTGCGGATGTGATCCCACTTGCCCATGCCCATCGGCCCGCGGGCTTCCTCCAGGGACACGGCGACGCCGAACTCGGCAAAGGCCTCGACGAAAATCTGCGTGGGCGCAAACGAGCCGAAGTCGACGACGGTGCCGGCCCAGTCCAGGACCACGGCTTGCAACGTAGAAGGTTGTTGGTAATGCATGATCAATCTCCATTTTCGGGTATGAGCAGGCCGTCCCTCGATTCACGAGGTAAGCCGGTTGAGTGCAAAAGGGTGAAGCGAATCAGGTAGCCGGTATGGGGCTGGCCTCGAACAGTTCGGCGATCATCGGTCGGTTGCGCCGGATGCCCAGGCAACACAGGTGGTAGTCGATGGAAAACGGGTGGTCGACGAAGGTGATCGGTGTGGTACCCGGCGTTTCGGCGTATTCCACCGCCGATACAAAGCCAATGCCGATACCCTTGGCGATGGCATGCACGATGGCTTCGCGGCTGTTGAGCTGCATCACGCAGTTGAGGTCCACCCCCAGGCGCTTGCAGCTTTCTTCCACCAGTTGCCGGGTGCGCGAGCTGCGTTCGCGCATGACCCAACGCTCCTGGCTGATCTGCTCGACGTGTACCTCTTTCTGCGCAGCCCAGGGATGGTCGTCGCGCACCACCGCAATGATCGGGTAACGCCGGTACAGCTGCGTATCGAAGCGTTGGTCAAACTCCGAGAGGGCCAGGATTGCCACGTCGATATCAAAATTGAACAGGCGGTCGAGGGTCTCCTTCTCCGGGGAAAACGAGGTCTCCAGCGTGATATCCGGGTGGCGCTGCATCAACTCGTACGTCAGGTTCATGGCAATGGGCGGCGAAACAGCGCCCAGGCGCAACATCCCGGTCTTGCGCTGCTTGAAGCTGTGCAGCAGTTGCATGGCCTCATCCTCCTGGCCGAACAGGCCCTGGGTGATCCCGTAGAGCGCATGGCCGGCCGAGCTCATCTCGATAAAGCGCCCACGGCGGTGGAACAACTCCACCGAGAACTGCTTTTCCAGGCCGTTGACCTGTTCGCTGACAGTCGGCTGGCCGACGCTCAAGTACTCGGCGGCGAGGGTGAAACTGCCGGTCTTCGCCACTGCATGAAAGGACCGTAGCCACTTGTGGTACTGGTACATAACGCATCCTGTTCCAGGGATCAGCCGAGCCGGGTCATCAACGGCGGATAAACAGGGCCACCACCGCGCTGCACAGGCAGGCCGAGGTGACGACGATGAAGATCAGCGACGTATTGCCGGTACTGTCGAGCATACTGCCGATCAGCGGTTCTGCCAGGCCGGCGAACAGATAAGACGAGAAGTTCATCACACCCGTGGCCGTGCCTGCGCGCTTGGCACCCACCAGGTCCGGGCACAAAGCCCAGAAGCTGGACGCCGGGCCGTAGACAAAGAACCCGCAGAGAAACAGCGCCACCAGGCCGACTGCGCTATGGGGTGGCAGGCTCCACATCCACAGGCTGGTCGCGGCGCCGAGGAACATATAGAGCATGATCGCCAGGTAGCGCTTGGAGCCGAACAGCTTGTCCGACACCCAGCCATTGCTCAGGGCGCCGACGGCCATGCCCACCGGCAGGGCGACGGTGATCCACTTTGGATCGATCATGCTGTCGCCGCTTTTCCAGTTGGCGCCGAGGAAATGCACCGGCACCCACACGATCAGGCCGTAGCGCGCAGCGTTCTGGAAACCCAGGGACACGGCGGCAATGATCAGGCGCGCGTTTTTCAGCACTGCCTTGTAGCGCTGGGCCGAGGTTTCCTCTTCGCCGTGGGCCACTTCATGGCCCTTGTCCTCGGCGTTGGCCACGCCGGTATCGGCCAGGGGTTCGAAGCCCAGGTCCTGCGGGCGCTCACGGGCCACCAGGTAAAACAGGATGCCCCCGGCCAACATCAACAGGACCGGCAGGCGGAAGATCCAGCGCCACTCCAGTTGCAGCACCTCCAACACCACGATGGAGGTCACATAGGACAGCACCGACGCGCAGCCGGCGGCGAACACGTAGAAGCCATAGACCCGGCCGCGCTCGCTGGCGCTCCACCAGTTGGAGATCAAGCGACTGCCCGGCGCCCAGCCCAGGGCCTGGAAGTAACCGTTGATGCCCCACGGCAGGATCAACCCGGCAAAACCACTGGCAAAACTGGTGACCCAGTTGGCGCCACAGGACAGCACCGCGCCCAGGGTCATAATGCGCCGTCCGCCGAACTTATCGGCCAGGTTGCCGTTGATCGCCTGGCCGATGGCATAGGACCAGAGCATGGCGGCCGAGATCCAGCCCAGCACTTCCTTGGTCAGGCCGAACTCGGCCTGGATTCCCGGGATGGCGAAGCCGAAGGTCTGGCGCCCAGTGTAGAAAAACAGGTAACAAAACATCGCCGCGAGCAGCATGCGCCACTGGGCAAAACGGAACGACGCCGAGCGAACGGCAGGGGCAGGCAGGGTTTGTGCACGATTCATGATGTTTTCCTTATTGTTATTCGCCCCCGAAGCCGCAGCGACGGGGTGGCACCCTTTACAGGTGCAAGAGGAAAGACTGAATTGCGTTGAGCCTAGGCGGCTTTCGAACCGATAAAGTTTTTGCCGCGTGCACCTTGCAGGGCGAAGCGGATCATCGCGGCGGCCTCGGTGGGCGTGACGCCGTAATCGGCAAACTCGGTTTTTACCTCCAGGCTATGCAGGAAGTTGCGCAACCGGGTCTGGGCTTTGTCCAGGTCATCACCGAACACCCGTTGCAGGGTGCGATCCCGCGCCGCGTCATGTCCCCACGCCAAGCCAAGGACCAGCGGCAAGGTAAAGGAGCAGGCGATGCCATGGGGCAGGCCGTGGTGCAGGGTCATCTCGTAGGAAATGGAGTGGGCCAGCGCAGTCTTGGTATTGGAAAACGCCAGGCCGGCCTTGAGCGCGGCCAAGGCCATGCGCGAGCGCAACTCCTGATTACCGAGGTCGCGCCGCAGCGATGGCAGGCATTCCAGGATGTCCTCGATGGCCGATACCGCGAACGTGTCCGAAATCGGATTGGCATTGATGTTCCATATCGCCTCCAGCGCGTGGGACAAGGCGTCCAGCCCCGTCGACACCGTGACCCCGGCCGGTACGGTCAGCATCAACTGTGGGTCGACAATCGCCACCTTCGGCCAGGTGCAATCCAGGTGCAGGGAATACTTCTTGTGGCTGGCCGAATCCCAGATCGTCGCCCAGGGCGTCACCTCACTGCCGGTGCCCGCCGTGGTCGGCGCAGCGATCAAGGTTTTGCAGTGCGCCGGCACAAACGGCTGGCCGGTCGCCAACAATCCCAGTAATTCATCGAACTGCCCGGACTCAGTGCCGACAATCAGCGCCTTGGCCGTATCAATCGCACTGCCGCCACCGACGGCCAGCACCACATCGCAATCCCCGGCTTGCAGCCAGAAACGCTCGTAGGTTTCACGCAATTGCGCGACATCGGGATTGGGCTGCACATCCTCGACGACATACACCAGACGCTCGCCCAGCAATCCCTGGATCCGCTCGACCAAGCCCAGGCCACGGGCCTCCGGGAAGGTGACGAGAGCGACGGTCTGCTGCGCAGTGATGCTGGCCAGGTCTTGCAGGCAGCCCCAGCCGAAGCGGGTGTCTACCGGGTTATGGAATCGGGCAGTCATGGCGTGTTCCTGGTTTTTGTTGTTGGAAGTGGCGCCAATAGTCGGGGAGGGTGGGGGAGAGCTCAAATCGATAGATTGGGGGGATGGATTGGCTGGGCCGATATGAGATGTAGGATGGTCAAGGGCAAGTGCCTGCCTTGGCGTGGTTGGGTCTTTGCCACGACCACGCCGATACGAGCTCTAAGCTTACCGCCGCTGCTTTTCTGTCCTAAACGTTGCGTGCTGGTAGGATCTTTCCTGTTTTCATGTAGCCCCGTCTTTGGCAGCACTGCGTTTGCTACTTTTGCGTGAAAAATACGCGATGGAGACGCGGAATGCTCACTTTCGATTCCCTATGGAAAAACCACCCGCAGATCTATGGAGACGCAGCGCCATGCCGGACCAACGGTGCCAAAAACTTCAGTGATCAATGCGCGATCAACCTTGGTGTTGCACTGCGCAGATCAGGCGCTGATCTGAGCAAATTAAGAGGCGTGCGCTATTGTTGGCAGCATCCCAAGGCTGAGGGCCATGTACTGGCAGCAGAAGAAATGGCCAGAGCATTAAGCGGTACGAACATTCTCGGCTTGCAACGAATGAGAAAGGTCACACCCGAAGGTTTTGAGGATGAGCTGCAAGGGCAGCGAGGCATCATTTTCTTCAAGGACTTTTGGCGCCGGGGGAGCGAGACATTTGGCAATCGCAGTGGTGATCACATTGATCTGTGGAATGGGCGGCGGTTGACGGATTGGTTGAGCTACCCGCGTATTCAACTTGGGTTTTCGATTGAGGGGACGTTCTCGGATTATCACGAGTCCAGGGAGATTTGGTTTTGGAAGGTTTTATGACGGTAGTTAAGGGCATGTTATTTGTAGCGTTGGTGGTGGCTGTGGCGGTTGCGGTGTTTAACGGGTTGGTTGTAGCGGCTTCGGCTTACTTTGGGCCGTTTTACGAGAATGATGCGGACCAGAGTCGGAATTTTGGGATTTGGTTGTTAGGGAATGGGGTGGTAGTTGGGGTTTCAATGTTAGTTGGAGTTGTTTGGTTCCGTCGGCGTTTGCTTCGGGGTTAGGAGCCCAGCTCTAGGAACCTCTTTTTTGGCTTGCTCCTGAATACTTCAGGCCCCGCTGGGAATAAATGTATCCGTTGATTGGCAGGCAATCCCGATCTGCAGTGCTGCATCCTGATCAGGAAAAGGGCACGGATCTATTTTCAAACAAGTCCGTCCCCTTTTTACTGCTGGGGCTTTTGGGCGCTAATCAGCGCAAATTCCTGCCACCTTCACCCCCTCTGTTCGAACCGCCGCCGCTTCAGGAACAACCCCACCCCCAGTGCAACGGCAAAGATCGACAGCAGCCCCAGGTCAAACCCAAACAAACGGATTTGGCTTGCAGCCACGCAGCCGACCGCTCCGATCGCTACCAGCAGCACCCCTAGCCATTTGCGAAGTGGGTACGACTTCAGAAACCGATCGAGCAGAAAGAACAGCACCAGGGCAATGACCAACTGGGTAATGTCAGACATGTGTTTCTCCCGTCAGGTCTTGATGATCAGTGTCGAGGCGCTACGTTGTGGGCCGATACCGCCATTCACCTGCGCCTCGATGCTGACCAGTATGTCGCCTGCATGATAGGTGGGCAGGGTTTCATTCACATACATGCGCACACCGGCGCCGACAGGGGCACCCACGTAGGGGGAGGCTACATAAGAGGTGGCGCCAGCGAAGGCCGAGGCCGCGAGGTTAGCGATCTTGGTGCGTTGGGCATTGAGAACATCGCCCTGTTGCCGGGTCAGCGGCTTGGAGATGCCGATCATCATCAGGCACGGCAGGTTCTTGGCCAGCATCTTGTCGTACACCTCGACGACCTTGCGGTTGACCTCATAGTGGGCGCTTTTCGCTTCACCAAAATGCAACTCGCCCAGGCGTCCGCGCTCGCTGTCGGTAAGGGTGATCTGCGAGACGTTGAACACGATCCCGTGATTGCCCATGTATTGGAAAGTCCCTTCGAACTTCATTGCACGCATCCTTTCGAGCCAAAGGTGGGGATTGTCTAGAAGGCGCGCGCTGGATTCAAATCATTTCACCTGCCTGGCAAGATGCGTTGCCCGCCGTAAGGTGTTGATTGCATGAGCAGGGCTGGCATCTGTGATCCGGTGAACCGGAACAAATCGGTATGGTTGACCGAGGAAGGACCTGGAGCGCTGGGTGAGAGAGTTGCTGCAGACGGGTAGTTCGATGGTGCCGGGGTGGGCGCTATCGCAGGCAAGCCAGCTCCCACATTTGATGGCGTACAGCCGCTGAATCACACGGCTTGCGGTAAAAAGACCTTGGTTTTTAACGGCCGATCAACCCAGCAGGTGTTTGGAAATCAGCCTGGAGATTTCCACCATCGAGGTCTTGCCCGTGAACTCGAACTTCACTTTGCCCAATGACGAGAAGTAGATCTCCAACTCCGAATCCAGGTCGAACGTGCCGGAGGTTTCCACCGAGTACGCGACAATGTTTTTGTACGGCAGGGAAGTGAAGTCCTTCTTGCTGCCGGTGATGCCTTGCACGTTTACGGCGATGATGCGCTTGGTGGTAAACACTACGCCGTCGCGCATGGCTTTGTAGGCATCTACTACCTGTTCGTCATCGAGCAGCAGGGATGCAACGCGTTCGGCGTATTCATTGTTTTGCTTGAGCTTGAAGAAGCCTTTGTTGTTGAAGTCGATCATTGGGCGGTCCTTGTGGTGGGGCAGGGAGGGTGCGTTACAAGATGGCCTTGAGGTAATCCATAAGTGCGTCGAGCGGGGTCTTTAGTTCCTCCAGCGTCGAGGCTTGCTGGACTTCAGCCGCCAGCTTTTGCAGCTCACGGCCCATGACCGTGTTGGCACCCCCCAACGTCTCCAGGGCCAACTTCATGCATTCATCCAACTTGCGTTGGATAGTTGTCAGGTCGCCAGTGCGCACCAACAACCCAAACACCTCCCGCTCATACCCATCCATGACCAGATCGTCGCGCAGGATCGGGCTGCCATCTTCCGTCTCATGCACCAGTTTGAGGGCGAACAGAGCAACGGCTTCGAGTGTCAATTCCATGGTCCTGGTACCTCTACTATCTGGTGCGGTGGGCGATGATCACTTTTCTGCAGGCGAAAAAAAAGACCTTGAATTTCAAGGTCTTTTTTAAGATGGTGCCCCGAGGGAGACTCGAACTCCCTCAAAAACATCATAAGACCCAGCAATGCCGCGAGTTTAAAGGCTTTCAGTGGCTTTGGGTAGAAATTTTGGGTAGAATTTTGGGTAGAAATGACTAGCGAAGGCTTTTGCTATGACCGATTTTTTAGTCCTGAAATCCGGCACCTACTACGTCCGTCTGGACGTTCCAGAAGACGCACGGGAAGCCTTTTCCGGGCGTAAGGTTTTGACTAAAAGCCTCAAAACTGGCAATCGTTCGGAAGCCCATATTTTCAAACTACGATGGTTGCAGCAGTGGAAAACCGAAATCGAAAAAGCCCGTAGGGGTGAAATCGGCAATTTCCGTGATGATGTTCTTCAAATAGTTGAAAAGCATCAAAGGGCCATAAACCAAGATAAAATTAAGGGGAAACCCGCAAACAATGAAACAAAAATGGGTTTTGAAGTAATCCAATATACACAAGATAAGAAGTTAAGCATCGACCTTGTTAATGAAGCAATTGATATTGCAGCAGGTCGTTCGGACTACTCACCAAAAACCCCATTTTTCAAAAGTCGCCTTGATGGTTTCTATAACTATGAATTAAATCAACGAAAAGTAGACTTGAATACAGTTGATAGACATATAAAGAGAATTAAAGCACTTGATGCCTTTTTGAAAGCTGAGGACTTATTGCTGGATTATGAGGCAGTTGCTTCATTCTTGATTTCAAAAAATCTGGAATCGAAGACAAAGAAACAATATTTGTTTTCGTTTAATGCCTTCTATAATTTCTTGATTAAAAAAGAACCACCATTCAAAGAACGTTATCCAATCAATCCTTTCAAAAGTCATGAATTGAGCCAAGTTAGACGTGGAACACTCAAAAAAGATGAAAGACGTGCTTTTACGGCGGAAGAGGTTGAAACCTTGCATAGTAAAGCAGTTGAAAAAGGAAAGCGTCAATTAGCCGATTTGATTAAGATAGCGGCCTATACGGGAGCACGCATTGAAGAAATATGCCGTTTAAAAACATCGTCAGTTGTTAAAGAGGATGGTGTGGATTGTTTTCATATTACAGAAGGTAAAACACAAGCATCCGTTCGTTTTGTGCCAATTCATCCGGTTCTCATGGAAACGGTCAAACGGCTTGTTAGTTCATCGGACGATGGGTATTTGTTGAAGACAAGCAAAGGTGGGAAGTATGAAACCAAATCGAAAGGTTTAGGTAATCAATTTTCAATCTTCAAGACAGATTTAGGTTTTGATAAAAAATGTGTTTTCCATAGCATTCGCAAAACTGTAATCACTACATTAGAGCGTGCTGATGTTAAGAACCTTGTCATCATTTCGTTGGTTGGCCACAAAGCTGATGGACTGCTAAGAATGACTTTCGATAGATATTCGGAAGGCCCAACCCCAGCATCTAAAATGGATGCTGTTAAACACCTACAATATAAATTCTCAGTATAATTTTTTATTGTTGTCATCATTCATGAGGCTACCTAATTAGGTGGCCTTTTTAATGCCTGCTATACATTGCTATACGTTGCTATACGTTGCTATACGTTGCTATACACTTTCATTCTTTGTTATCTGGCTTATTGAAAGCTATACAACTTGAAAACATTTTAATATATGTTAACTTGATATTAGTAGTTCGAAAACATTACAGGCGAGCAATGTAAATGTATAGCACCTCACTTCGTTCGTTGCTTACATTTACGCTCGATTTTTCGCACTACGTTTGAAAAATTAAAATCAACAACCATGAGGAATGTATGAGTGATAATAAAAAACCAAGACAGATGAATGTAAGAATATCCGAAAGTGATTACGAAAAGATTGAGCACGAAAGGGGAATTATACACAAAAGCCAGTCCGGCTATATTTCCCACATCATTAATAATGGCATCAGTGAAATTATTGAAATCACCAATCCTGAGCTTAGACAAGACATTGATAAAATTGAAAGGTTTCTGGGCGGATATGGAAACAACCTAAATCAAATAGCTAAAAGTCTAAATGCGAATGAGACACCACCTTTTGATATTCTAAAAACGCTAACTGCACTCGACCAAAACATAACTATACTTACTAAAAAGTTGGGCAAATTAAAAAATGAGACATTAAGAAACGTAGGTAAGTCATGATACGTGAAAAGCTAAGCACTCAAAAATCTAAATCAAAGATTTACAAAACAGCCAAATACTTCAATAAAGAAGAAGGCTGCGTTTTATTCGAGTCAAATATTTACACGCCTTTGAATGCTTCAAAGAAAGATATTGCGAAAGCAATATCACAATCAATTGAAAGCGATATTACTGACAACAAGAAAGGTAGAAAGCAATCCGTTAGAACCCAGCACGATGTTGTTAGCTTTCATACGAATGACAATATTACACCAGAGCAAGCCCGTGATATTGCAAAAGAACTTTATGAGGCCACGCATAAACTTTCAAATAGAAAGTATTCGTTAGGCGTTCACATTGATACAGATGAGGTTCATGTTCATATTGTGTGGGCTTTAAAAGATTTTAATGGCAAGTGTTACAACGTCAGCAATGACTACCGTGTTATTGAAAGAGAATGTGAAAAGCTTGAACAAAAATACAATCTAATAGTTCCCGAAAATCGAATTTCAAGAGACATGGATGAACTCGACAAAATAAAAGAGCTAACACTGCAAGATAAGAAAGACATTATCAACAAGAAATACAAAGACAAGCATCCATCAACAAAAGAAAGAATGCTTGACGTTCGTGGCGTTATTTCTAACAAGAAACAAATGAAAGACGCTTTGAGTGATTTCCTTAACAATGCTTCCAGCCCATCCGACTTCATCAACCAGATAACCGAGAATGGTTTCAATGTCATTCACAATGGCAAATCATCTCTCTCCATTCAACATGAAGACCAGATATTCAAAGCATCCGAGCTTGGCCTATCTTACAAAACACTTAAAGCGAAACTAGGTGATGACACTGGCTTTGAGCAGACTTTAAAAAATAAGCACAACGTAAAGGAATACGAAAATTGTTCAATCGCTTCAACCGAAGCAGAACCCGACTACATGAAAAAGATTAAACCAAACTCAGTGCTTGCTACTAAGTTCAAGTTTATTCAGCATAGTGACAAGGTTGAATATTTCTATAATTCAGCCAGTAGCAAGAAATCATTCGAGTATTACAAAGACCCATCAAAAGTTTCATTCCATGATTTATCAAGACAGTCAGCAAAGGCTGGCATTCAAAGACTTGTTGCCGACGCCAAACCACCACAATCATTTACAGTGAATGGCCCTGATTACTTCAAGAAGAATGTATGGCTCGAATTTCAGCTAATGGGATTGGAAGCCAAAGGCTTCAAGCTTGAAGGCTACAAACCTACCCCAGCAGATTTAGACGAATTGAAGAAAATTCAGGAGCAATATGCTTCGATGAATAAGAAGGCCGATCCTAAACCGCAACCAGCACCAGAAGCCCCTACGGTGGCCGTAGAAGCACCTAAACCAGTTGAGCCTGTCATGCCTATACCTCTTCAAAAAGCTCCTGAGAAGCCACCAGAGCCTACAAAGAAGGTTGAACAAGAAAAGGTTACGCCAACCAATGATGGCTTAATTGATGACTTGCACGATATGTTCCGGCCAGCCATAGCTACCCCTGTCGCACAAGCTCCCACAGAAGCCGTAGAACCACCTAAACCAGTAGAGCCTGCCATAGATGAGTTTTACATACCGATGGCACCAGAACCGCTTGCAGAGCCTGAAAATCACAAGATTGATGGAGACTATTCAACATATTCGAATGATGAACTTGTTGAAGAATTTGAATGGTTACAACCGAGACTAAAGAAAAGTTCATTTCCGGGTAATAGCAAGAGAGATATTGCCGGACATAGAGAGATGGACAACATCCCAGAAAATCGTAATGGAATAAAAACTGGAGATGTTAAACGTCAATATGAATTCAGAGAGAAGCTCTATAATCTATTTGATGAAATTAAAGAAAGAGACCCAGCGGCAGCAAAACAGCTTGAACAAGCTTTTAAAGCACAGATGGCAAACAAAAGAGCGGTTACGTTTGACTTAAAACCACAGTTAACAAAATAGCCCTATCAGGGCTTTTTATTTGTCTTGGATTTGAAAGTTTCTAATTCCAACTTGTAGCGTTACATCTTTGTTGAACCCGTTAACTTTGCTTACATTTAAGTATTCTTTCATACAATCATTTATAAAGCGTGACAACGGAAATTTGTGAGTATTGGCAATTTCTCTAAATTGATTATGTGTTTCAGCGTCGAGTGTGATGGTGCAAACTTTAAGATTTGCTTTTGCTTTTGGTTTTTTCATTAGTGTCCCTTTCTTATTTATATATATTTATTAGAGCACAAATAAAAGCAAAGTCAAATAAATACATATTTTTCTTGACAAAATTCAGGCACAAAAAAACCAGCATTAGCTGGCTTTGTTATAAGTCCCTTATACATTCGTCTTGATATTCGTAAGGAACTCTACTTTGGTCTACCAGCACCTTGAATGTGTAATCTAATGGGTCAAAAATCAAATGACAAACACTTTTGTCATGTGCATTCTTAACATCTTTATATAAACCATAAAGACCTAGTTTTTTTGTATATTTTAAGATTTCTTTTCTTTTGCTAGTTACCCTTATTAGTTGCATGCTCATAATCTCCTGTTCTTGATAACAATATAACATGCGATTATAAATAATCAATAGATAAGTATTTATTTATTGCAACTCGGCAGCATCAAGCAATGCAGTATCAACAATTTTGTAATTTGCTTTTATATCAATCATTTCTTTTGTGCTCAAATCAATTATGTATTTACCTATTAGTCTTTTTCCGAAAACATCACCGAGCAGGTCATTCTTAAATACTTGTATTTTGCTGTATAGCCTCATTATTTTTAGGTTTCCATTTACAAATATAGAGAACCCAATGAAATCGTTCTTGTCCACAAATGCGAACGCCTTATCAATAACGTCATTCTTGCCTTTCAAGAATGATTTTCTTTTCAGCTCTCTCCACAATGAAAGCGTATTCTTAACGCCGAACATTGCATATCTACGCACAGACCACAGTGCTTGAACTGCTCTAACTTTTTTGTGATTTGAGATTTCCAACTTATCTACATTTAGGACGCCGCCTTTTAACTCGAATTCCAAATTGAATGACTTAGTTAGATACTTCATCACGTATGATGTTGCCTTGCTTTTCTTTGCGTCAATTTCTTCAATTCTTACGGCGTTTTCCGAGTGTCTAAAATGCTTGTTAATCAAGATTACTAATTCGTCATAATGTTTCTTATTAACATACATTAAAGCGTGCTTATGAAAGCACTGGTCTTTGTGAGGTTCGACTGCCCAGAAACCATTCATCTCAATCTTATGTCTATGGATGTCTTTTCTAAAAGCATTCCATAAGCCTTTCAAGTAATCATTGCTATCCTTTGGGGTTGAACCGTCCCAAGAACTAACGCCTTTCGACGGCTTTGGATGAAATCTTGCCGGAGCGGTAAAAGTTATGAAAAGAGGCTTATAGTCAAGTTGTTTGGCATAGGCGTCCAACGATGAGACTTGGATAAATATCTCAGCAAATCTTTGCTTTTCAGTGCTTGCTACTTTCCATAGTGGGATTTTCTTGTTGTTTTCATTAACAAGAGATTTCTTCATTATGTAATCAAGCTGGCTGGCTTCGTCAGCTTCTCTATTGCGAACAACTTCATCACTACAAATCTCAAATGCTCGACCGGAACCAATCAAACCTGAGTGCAGCTTTAAAAGTTCGCTTCTTTGTTTTTGTATTCTTTTTATTTGTGATTTAAGTCTTTTCTCATCAGCAATGTTGATGAGCTTGTCTTTTATAGTTGACCCTTTAATGTCCTTTATTTTGATACCATAACCGATATCCCAATCATTCTTTATGCGTGAAAAAATACTCTCGCCGGAGTCATCGTTGTCGAGGTTTCTCTGCTTTATTATTAGTTGCTCTTGAATTCTCTCGAAAACAAACGTGATATTTTTGACGATTTCGTCCAAATCGCCAGCTAGAATGTATTTATGTCGTATCTTCCAGCATCTATATTCACTGCAAGTGGCAACCCAAGTGAATTTATTTTTGAGGTTTCTTATTTCTTTGGCTATGTTTTCACGCTTTCTTTTTGATGAGTTATTTAACTTATTTTCAAGACATTCCTTTGCAATCATCTTTTTTTCGATGGCTCGCTCAAAAAAATACTGCCTTTCACATTCTGCAAAGAAAAATTCAGGAGTAAGATTTTTAAGGATTATGCGTTGTGGAATAAATATCATGAAAGTTATTATTGTTCGTTACTAATACAAATACCATGCCGTGCATGGTTGTCAAATAAATAAATATTTTTACTTTCTAACCTGTAAAAAAGCTGATTTTTTTAAAAATCAAAAACGGTCAAAAAAACCTATAAAATCAACTTGCGACACTTATTTAAGAGTTATCCAAGAAGAGCGTAAAAAGCATAAAGCCGCCCTAGCAGGCGAAAAGCTTCTGGGTATTGCGAACAAAGTTCGCATATGAAAATCAAAAGCGTAAAGCTCAAAATTTAATTCCAAATACATTTGGAGCAGCAAAACTTTTAAATATCAAAACTTATGAAACGGCTGTTTTTAGACGATTTACCATCTTATTCGTATGGTAATACCTAGAATTAAAACACGCCGTTTTTAACGTGTTTTTGTTAGTGCCCTAAAAAAGAGCGTTGATTTTTTTGCACGTTTTCATGTCAGTTTTTTGAGTTTTCATTTTCTTGGGTAGCCGTTTTTTGGCTTAAAAACAATGAAATTCGTTGTCAATAGAAAATTGAAAATATATTTATGGTGCAACCTTAATCATCAAATAGAGTTCAACCTTATTCTTTAAATTTCTCAAAATTGAAAATGACCCTCTGAAAATCTGTATGAAGAAACGTCGCGTTCATCTGGTCATTTATCACGCTTGAACAAGTTCAGCCGCTAAAAACGACCTTGACGGGTGTGTGAACCATTCACAGAGCATAGCCATATCTGATACTATTTAACAAAATTATGACGCGATGACCTTAACTCTGGATGATTAATCAATGGCTTTATTTGATTTTTTCAAAAAAAAGAAAACCCAAGAAAAAGAACCCAAAAGATACCCCATAACACCTGAAATGACTGATGGAGTTTCTTTTGTATACTCTTTAATTAAGGACCAATTTTTTTTAATTGAGAAGTCTGGTGTGAAAACGCCGCCGCTTCTTTACAAAGGAGATAATGGGGATTACGAAATTAACCAATGGCTTGCTGGATATATTTCTGGATTTTATGACGCTTTTCTTCAGTCTAAAAATCAGAAATATGACCCCAACGCTCTTGAATTGATTTTCAGCGTATTATACGGCGAGGAAGTCGCGGAAGAAGGTATAAAACAATGCATCGTAGCCATGATGACACTAGGGGACAAAAGCGATAATCTTTTCAAAGTCGCGTTTGAAGAGTTTGACGATGGTCTATATGCAGGAGGGAATAACTTTTTTGATTGGAAAGATAAAAAGATATTTGCTCCATTAGGTATCTATAACAAATATGCTATGTGATTTTCCCTGACGAGTCTATGAAGGATTTTTCACCTGTTATATAGCATGGCCATATGTGTTAGCGACCCTAGTCCTGCTTACAAAAAAAGGTGTTCAGTCCTTCACCGATAGTATCGGGTATGGTCCTTGTCCACTCTGCACGTTTGTTGGACGTGTGATTTAACGTTTTTCCTGAAAAATCATAATCAATGCTTTCAGTAACCCTAGATGTTCCATTATTACAATTGATCTCGTAAAGGTTCATCGAAATTTCAATTTCACCATCTTTTTCGTTGTCGCAGATGACCCTGTCCATAGGGCTTTTCATAAATAGGTTTCCGCCACAGCTTTTGGGTTGTGGGTATTCGACTTTAAACCAAAGCTCATAGCGACCTTTATCGTGTCTTAGAACACCTTTCGTGAATACCTTCTGGCCGTTAACGCCATCACTAAATTGGTGCCAAGGGTCGTTTGCTACGAACTCTTGGACGTTAGAAGGAGCAGCAGCCGCTACCCCTAGTGGGAGAACGGCAGCCAAGACGAGTGCTAACCTCATTTGGCTAACAGCCCTCCGACTTCTTTCCGCAATTGTTCAACGACCACGTCAAGCATTTGAGGGAAAGTCTCTCCGAAAAATTTCGCCTCAGTCTTAAAGGGGTGGCCCATTGACGCCTTGTTGACGCCGAAGGCTTCACCTTGATCGGTCAATTTCCTGAATGACTTCATCACACCGTTGCCGGTGGTGCTCGCATACTCAAAGCTTTCCGCGTAACCAGCTTTCAGCAGAGCATTCATGATGGTGCTCGCGTCGAATGAGACGCCGTGGTCAGCAATCAAGGCTTTGAGGGATTTTGCTTGCATGTGGCTTTCCTTGCGTGGTGGCGTTTTGCCTAGGCTAATCCTCGCCTGAGCCACACATCTATGCAACCCATGGTTGACCCTTTTACGCACTGCTGCAGAGCCGCAGCACTTCAAGCGGTCTGGATCAGAAAGGATGGCTTAAACGCACAGTCTCTCGCGTGAATGCAAAGCAAGAAGACTACTGCCGGGAGGCAGTTTTTCCCAAGAAAAGGGTATGAGAAGGGTAGATTTTTTGGATAGAAAAAGGGGTAGAAATTTCTTTCTACCCCTTCTCTAAGTCCTTGATTTACAAGGAGAATGTTGGTGCCCCGAGGGAGACTCGAACTCCCACTCCTTTCGAAAACGGATTTTGAATCCGCCGCGTCTACCAATTCCGCCATCAGGGCTCAATGGCGGCGAAGTATAGAGAGGTGATTACCGTTGGTCAATCACGTTTCATGGTCTATTTTCACTATTTCCGCTAGACTTCCCGGCCCTGCTAGACGAACCCCATCATGCGCGTTGCTGACTTTACTTTTGAACTCCCGGATTCGCTGATCGCCCGCCACCCTTTGGCCGAGCGTCGCGCCAGCCGACTGTTGACCCTGGACGGGGTCAGCGGTGCTCTTGCACACCGTCAATTCACTGATTTGCTTGAGCATTTGCGCCCAGGCGATTTGATGGTCTTCAACAATACCCGGGTGATTCCGGCGCGGCTGTTTGGCCAGAAAGCTTCCGGCGGCAAGCTGGAAATTCTCGTCGAGCGGGTGCTGGACAGCCATCGTGTGCTGGCCCATGTGCGCTCCAGCAAGTCGCCGAAACCGGGGTCGAGCATTCTGATTGATGGCGGTGGCGAGGCCGAGATGGTCGCGCGCCATGACGCGCTGTTCGAGCTCAAGTTTGCCGAGGAAGTGCTGCCGCTGCTGGAGCGTGTCGGCCATATGCCGTTGCCTCCTTATATAGACCGTCCCGATGAAGACTCGGACCGCGAGCGCTATCAGACGGTTTACTCCGAACGCCTCGGCGCCGTCGCCGCGCCGACGGCCGGGTTGCATTTTGACCAGCCGCTGCTGGATGCGATTGCCGCCAAGGGTGTCGAGACTGCCTATGTGACCCTGCACGTGGGGGCCGGGACGTTTCAGCCGGTGCGTGTGGAGAACATCGAAGATCACCATATGCACAGCGAATGGCTGGAAGTCAGCCAGGCCGTGGTGGACGCGGTCAACGCCTGCAAGGCGCGCGGTGGGCGGGTGGTCGCAGTGGGCACCACTAGCGTGCGCTCCCTGGAGAGCGCGGCGCGCGATGGCGTGCTCAAGCCGTTCAGTGGCGACACCGACATCTTTATCTACCCAGGCCGGCCGTTTCATGTGGTCGACTGCCTGGTCACCAACTTCCATTTGCCGGAATCCACGCTGTTGATGCTGGTGTCGGCCTTCGCGGGTTATCCCGAAACAATGGCCGCGTATAACGCAGCCATTGACAATGGATACCGCTTTTTCAGCTACGGTGATGCGATGTTTATCACCCGTAATCCGGCGCCGCGCGGCCCAGAGGAACAACTATGAGTCGTATGTCGTTTGAATTATTGGCCACCGACGGCAAGGCCCGTCGCGGCCGCCTGACCTTCCCTCGCGGTACCGTGGAGACCCCGGCGTTCATGCCGGTCGGCACCTACGGCACGGTCAAGGGCATGCTGCCGCGTGACATCGTCGCCACCGGCGCCGAGATCATCCTTGGCAACACCTTCCACCTGTGGCTGCGCCCGGGCACGGAAGTGATCAAGAAGCACGGCGACCTGCATGACTTCATGAAGTGGCAAGGCCCGATCCTGACTGACTCCGGTGGTTTCCAGGTGTTCAGCCTGGGCGCCATGCGCAAGATCAAGGAGGAGGGCGTGACCTTCGCCTCGCCGGTGGACGGTTCCAAGGTGTTCATGGGCCCGGAAGAGTCGATGCAGGTCCAGCGTGACCTGGGCTCCGACATTGTGATGATTTTTGACGAGTGCACGCCGTACCCGGCCGATGAAGACGTGGCGCGGATCTCCATGGAGCTGTCGTTGCGCTGGGCCCAGCGCTCGAAGAATGCCCACGGCGACAACACGGCGGCGTTGTTCGGTATCGTCCAGGGCGGTATGCACGAAAGCCTGCGCAAGCGCTCGCTGGAAGGCCTGGACAAGATCGGCTTCGACGGCCTGGCCATTGGCGGTCTGTCGGTGGGCGAGCCCAAGCATGAAATGATCAAGGTGCTGGACTACCTGCCAGGCCTGATGCCTTCTGACAAACCTCGTTACCTTATGGGCGTTGGCAAACCAGAAGATCTCGTAGAGGGTGTGCGCCGCGGTGTGGACATGTTCGATTGCGTGATGCCAACCCGTAATGCCCGCAATGGGCATCTGTTCATTGATACAGGCGTGCTGAAGATCCGTAACGCGTTCCATCGCCATGATGATTCGCCGCTGGATCCCACCTGTGATTGCTACACCTGCCAGAACTTCTCCCGTGCTTATCTGCACCATCTGGACAAATGCGGGGAAATGCTGGGTAGCATGTTGAATACCATCCACAATTTGCGTCACTACCAAGTCCTGATGGCTGGTTTGCGCGAGGCTATTCAACAGGGTACATTGGCCGCCTTTGTCGATGCCTTCTATGCCAAGCGCGGGCTGCCCGTGCCGCCCTTGGACTGAGTTTCCCGACCCTAAGATTCACTATTTGCAACTGGAGTGCTAAATGAGCTTTTTTATCTCTAACGCTATGGCTGACGCCGCTGCACCGGCCGCTGCCGGTCCTATGGGCGGTGGTTTCGAGTGGATTTTCCTGGTCGGCTTCCTGGTCATCTTCTACCTGATGATCTGGCGCCCACAGGCCAAGCGCGCCAAAGAGCAGAAAAACCTGCTGGGTAGCCTGCAAAAAGGCGACGAAGTGGTCACCACCGGCGGTATCGCTGGCAAGATCACCAAGGTTTCCGATGCTTTCGTGGTACTGGAAGTCTCCGACACCGTTGAAATGAAGTTCCAGAAAGGCGCCATCGCCGCCACGCTGCCAAAAGGCACGCTCAAAGCGATCTGAGTAACAACTTTTACCAATCGACGGGGCGCGCAAGGCGCCCCGCGTCATAAGCGGGCGGCGTGATGCTGAACAAATACCCTCTGTGGAAATACGTACTGATCCTGGCGGTGCTGGCGATCGGCTTTATTTATTCCGCTCCCAATCTCTATCCTGATGACCCGGCGATCCAGATCACCGGTGCCAGCACTTCGCTGCAGGTCAATCAGGCTGACCTGGACCGTGCGAGCAAGGCGCTCATCGACGCGGGTATCCAGGTTAAAGCGGCAACATTGGCAGCTGATGCGAAGGGCGGTTTGCTGCGCCTGACCAAGCAAGAAGACCAATTGCCGGCCAAGGATGTTGTGCGCAAGGTCATGGGTGATGACTACGTCGTTGCACTGAACCTGGCTCAGACCACGCCAAAATGGTTGAGCAGCATTGGCGCGCATCCCATGAAGCTGGGTCTGGACTTGTCCGGTGGTGTGCACTTCCTGTTGGAAGTGGACATGGACAAAGCCCTCGACGCACGCATGAAAGTCTACGAAGGCGATGTGAAGAGCCTGCTGCGTAAAGAGCGCCTGCGTTATCGCAGCCTGCCGCAGCTCAATGGTGCCATCCAGCTGGGTTTTGCTGACGAAGCAAGCCGCGAACAGGCCCGTGCACTGATCCGCAAAAGCTTCAACGATTTCGACATTGTTCCGGCCGACCTCAATGGTCAGGCGGTACTGCGTCTGGCGATGACCCCGGCCAAGCTGGCGGAAATCCGTGAATACTCCATCAAGCAGAACTTGACCACGGTACGTAACCGCGTCAACGAGCTGGGTGTGGCCGAGCCTCTGGTTCAGCGCCAGGGTGCCAACCGCATCGTGGTTGAGCTGCCGGGCGTGCAGGATACTGCTGAAGCCAAGCGCATCCTCGGCAAGACTGCCAACCTGGAGTTCCGCCTGGCGGCCGAGCCGGGTGCTTCCAAGGCCACTTCCGAAACCTTCGAGTTCCGCGAGGGCAACCGCCCAGCCGCGCAGATCGAGCGTAGCCTGATCATCACCGGTGACCAGGTGACGGATGCCAAGGCTGGTTTCGGCGAGCACGGCACGCCTGAAGTGAACATCCGTCTGGATGGTCATGGTGGCGAACTGATGAACCGCGCCACGCGCAGCAACGTCGGTCGCAGCATGGCGGTGATCTTCATCGAGCAACGCCCGGTGACCACCTACACCAAGCAAATGGTCAATGGCGTCGAGAAAGACGTGGCGGTACAGACCTTCAAGGAAGAGAAGAAGATCATCAGCCTGGCGACCATCCAGTCGCCTCTGGGTGCTCAATTCCGCATCACCGGCCTGAACGGCCAGGGTGAGTCTTCCGAACTGGCGCTGCTTTTGCGTGCCGGTGGCCTGGCCGCACCGATGTACTTCGCCGAGGAGCGCACCATTGGCCCAAGCCTGGGTGCTGACAACATCACCAAGGGTGTCGATGCGGCGCTGTGGGGCATGCTGTTCGTTTCGCTGTTCATCATTGCCATCTACCGCTTCTTCGGCGTCATCGCCACCGTAGCCCTGGCGGGCAACATGGTGATGCTGCTGGCCCTGATGTCGCTGCTGGGGGCTACACTGACCCTGCCGGGTATCGCCGGTATCGTGCTGACCATGGGTATGGCGGTAGACGCCAACGTGCTGATCTTCTCGCGGATTCGTGAAGAGATCGCGGCGGGCATGAGCGTGCAGCGGGCAATCAACGAAGGCTTCGGCCGGGCATTTACCGCGATTCTCGACTCCAACCTGACCACATTGCTGGTCGGCGGGATTCTCTTTGCCATGGGCACCGGCCCGGTCAAGGGTTTTGCGGTGACCATGTCCCTCGGTATCTTTACCTCGATGTTCACGGCCATTTTGGTGACCCGCGCAATGGTCAACCTGATCTTTGGCGGGCGTGACTTCAAGAAGTTGTGGATTTAAGGGGCTGCCATGTTACGTACAATCAACTTCATGGGCGTTCGCAACGTTGCGTTCGGCGTCACTGTGCTCCTTACCGTCCTGGCGCTGTTCAGCTGGTTCCATAAGGGGTTGAACTACGGCCTGGATTTCACCGGCGGTACGCTCATCGAGCTGACCTACGAGAAACCGGCCGACGTCACCAAGGTGCGTGCCCAGCTGAACGAGGCCGGGTATAACGAGGCGATCGTGCAGAGCTTTGGTGCGACCACCGACCTGCTGGTGCGGATGCCCGGTGAAGACCCGCAACTGGGTCACCAGGTGGCCGAGGCCTTGCTCAAGGTCGGTGGCGACAACCCGGCTTCGGTCAAGCGCGTCGAGTTCGTCGGCCCGCAGGTGGGTGAAGAGCTGCGCGACCAGGGCGGCCTCGGCATGCTGATGGCGCTGGCCGGCATCATGGTCTACCTGGCGTTCCGCTTTCAGTGGAAGTTTGGCGTCGGTGCCATTGTCTCGCTGATCCACGACGTGATCGTGACCGTGGGGATCCTGGCGTACTTCCAGATCACCTTCGACCTGACGGTATTGGCGGCGGTGCTGGCGATCATTGGTTACTCTTTGAACGACACCATCGTGGTATTCGACCGGGTTCGCGAGAACTTTCGGGTGCTGCGCAAGGCGACGTTGATCGAGAACATCAACATCTCCACCACCCAGACCCTGCTGCGTACCATGGCGACGTCGATCTCCACCTTGCTGGCGATTGCCGCGCTGATGATCTTCGGTGGCGACAACCTGTGGGGCTTCTCCCTGGCGCTGTTCATCGGCGTCCTGGCAGGTACCTACTCGTCGATCTACATCGCCAACGTGGTGCTGATCTGGCTGAACCTCAACAGCGAAGACCTGATTCCTCCTGTTGCGACAGACAAGGAGATCGACGACCGCCCTTGATGGGTGCTTGTTGATCGGCTGTTACAAAGAAGGCGCGAGTATTGAACTCGCGCCTTTTTTTTTGCTCCAAGGCTGGGTATAGCGCGGACGTTTCAGTCCGCTTGTGATGGTCAGGAGGTTCACGTGAACAAGTCGTTACTGGTTGGTGCGGTATTGGGTGCTGTCGGTGTGACTGCCGGGGGTGCTGTCGCCACCTACAGCCTGGTAAAAAGCGGCCCTGAGTATGCGCAAGTGCTGGCAGTGCAGCCGGTCAAGACCCAGATCAAAACCCCGCGTGAGGTCTGCAAGGACGTCACCGTAACCCGGCAGCGTCCGGTGCAGGATCAGCATCAAATCGCCGGTACCGTGGTCGGCGCCCTGGCAGGTGGCCTCCTGGGTAACCAGATCGGTGGCGGTACAGGCAAGAAGATTGCCACCGTAGCCGGCGCAGTCGGTGGTGGTTATGCCGGTAACAAGGTTCAGGAAGGCATGCAGAACCGTGATACCTACACCACCACCCAGACGCGCTGTAATACCGTCAACGATATCAGCGACAAGGTTGTCGGGTATGACGTGCGTTACAACCTGGATGGCAAGGAAGGATCGGTGCGCATGGAGCGCGATCCGGGTAGCCAGATCCCAGTGGATAAAGAAGGGCGTTTGATCTTGGGCCAAAATCAACAGTAATCCCAAGCCTGGCGCAGCTCAAAATGTGGGAGCGGGCTTGCCCGCGATGGCGGTGAATCAGTCAAATGTGTCTAACCAGGCACTCCGCTATCGCGGGCAAGCCCGCTCCCACATTTGATTTGTGTTGTCGCTGAAAGCGAGGCATGCCCAAATCCCAGGCATAAAAAAAGCACCCCGAGGGGTGCTTTTTTGTGCTCGCTCGCTTAACGCTTCAGCGAAGCCGGCAGGTGCGGCTGGATCGCCGTCAGGACTGCCTTGAAGCATTTGGTGTTGCCTGCTACCACGTGACCCTTCTCCAGGAAGTCGTGACCGCCGGTGAAGTCGCTCACCAGGCCGCCGGCTTCTTGAATCAGCAGGGCGCCTGCGGCCATGTCCCACTCGGACAGGCCCGACTCCCAGAACGCATCAAAACGACCGGCGGCAACGTATGCCAGGTCCAGGCTGGCGGCGCCGGCGCGGCGGATGCCGGCAGTCTGGCCAACCAGGGCGCGGAACATGCCCAGGTAGTTTTCCAGGTTGTCCATCTGGTCGTCACGGAACGGGAAGCCGGTGCCCAGCAGGGCGCCGTCCAGGCTGGTGCGACCGCTGACACGCAGGCGACGACCGTTCAACTGGGCGCCACGGCCGCGGCTGGCGGTGAATTCTTCCTGGCGAACCGGGTCCAGCACGACGGCGTGTTCCAGGCGGCCACGGTATTTGCAGGCAATGCTCACGGCAAAGTGTGGGATGCCGCGCAGGAAGTTGGTGGTACCGTCCAGTGGGTCGATGATCCACAGGTAGTCTTCGCCTTCGCCGCTACCTTTGTGCAGGCCGGTTTCTTCACCGAGGATGCCGTGGGTAGGGTAGGCCTTGCGCAGGGCGTCGATGATTTTCTGTTCGGCGGCGCGGTCCACCTCGGATACATAATCCTTGGCGTCTTTTTCGTCGACCTTGATGGTATCCAGGCGCTCGATGGAGCGGAAGATCAATTCACTGGCGCTGCGGGCGGCGCGCAGCGCGATATTCAGCATGGGCTGCATGGATGTGTCACCTAAGGTTGTTAAAGAAAGCCGGGCATTCTAGCAGAAACTTTCTTCAGGTGAAGGACGACGTTCGCTTTCATGGCATAACCTTAGGCTGTTCTGTAATATTTGCCCCCCTTTCCCATGTCCGAGAGCGCCTCCCTTGCTGCAAAACATTCGTGTCGTCCTCGTCAATACCAGTCACCCCGGCAATATCGGCGGGGTGGCGCGGGCCATGAAAAACATGGGGCTGACGCGCCTGGTGCTGGTGGAGCCACGGGTGTTCCCGCACCACGAAGCCGACGCTCGTGCCTCAGGCGCCAATGACATCCTGGAAAAAGCCCAGGTCGTCGCCACCCTGGAAGACGCCCTGGTCGGTTGCAACCTGGTGCTCGGCACCAGTGCTCGTGACCGGCGCATCCCCTGGCCGCTGCTCGATCCCCGCGAGTGCGGGACCAAAGTGGTCGAAGAGGCTGCTGGCGGTGCTGAAATCGCTCTGGTATTTGGCCGTGAAGACTCCGGCCTGACCAATGACGAGCTGCAGCGATGTCATTATCACGTGCACATTCCATCAGACCCTGAATTCAGCTCGCTGAACCTCGGGGCAGCCGTGCAGGTGTTGAGTTATGAAGTGCGCATGGCCTGGCTGGCAGCACAAGGCCGGCCGAGCAAGATGGAGAAGGACGAGGTTGCATCCACCAAAAGTGGTGAATTGGCCACCATGGATGAACTGGAACGGTTCTATGAACACTTGGAGCAAACTCTGGTGGCCATCGAATTCCTTGATCCGGAAAAGCCGCGGCACTTGATGGCGCGCCTGCGCCGGCTGTATGGGCGCAGCTCGGTCAGCCGGGCAGAGATGAATATATTGCGTGGCATCCTCACGGAAACCCAGAAAGCGGCCCGTGGCGAGCTTCTTAAGCGGAAGGATTAAAAATGTTCGAGCGTTTGCGAGAAGATATCCAGAGTGTTTTCCACCGTGACCCGGCGGCGCGCAACGCCTTTGAAGTGCTGACCTGCTACCCGGGTATGCACGCGATCTGGATTCACCGCTTGTCCGGTGCCTTGTGGGGCATGGGCTGGAAGTGGCTGGCGCGGCTGGTGTCGAACTTTGGTCGTTGGCTGACCGGGATCGAGATTCATCCAGGGGCCAAGGTCGGTCGTCGCTTCTTCATCGATCACGGCATGGGCATCGTTATTGGTGAGACCGCCGAAATTGGTGATGACGTGACCCTGTATCAAGGCGTGACGCTGGGCGGTACCACCTGGAACAAGGGTAAGCGTCACCCAACCCTGGAAAACGGCGTAGTGGTGGGGGCGGGCGCCAAGGTGTTGGGTCCGTTTACCGTGGGTGCCGGTGCCAAGGTTGGTTCCAATGCGGTGGTGACCAAGGCGGTGCCTCCGGGCGCAACCGTGGTGGGCATTCCTGGGCGGATCATCGTCAAGCCGGAAGTCGGCGATGAGCAGGAGGCCAAGCGCAAGGCCATGGCCGAGAAGATCGGCTTCGACGCCTATGGCGTCAGCGAAGACATGCCGGACCCGGTGGCTCGCGCCATCGGCCAGTTGCTCGACCATCTGCAGGCGGTGGATGGCAAGCTGGATGGCATGTGCGGCGCGCTGAAGGATCTGGGTAGTCCTTACTGTGCGAAAGATCTCCCTGAGTTGCGCGAAGAGGACTTCGCCGAGATCAAGGATGAGGCCGGTACCACCAAAGCTGGTTAGGTTTTAAGTCCGATAAAATGCCCTGTGGGAGCTGGCGTGCCTGCGATAGCAGTCTGCCAGTCACCCCTTGGGCTGCTGATCCACGCCTATCGCAGGCAAGCCAGCTCCCCCATTTGATCTCCATTGGTCTTGAGATTGAGCCCTGGCCCTGTTCCTGCTGTTCGATCCCACCCCATCCTGCTATGATTCGCGCGCCCTTTTTACGGGTATTCCTGACTAAAGTACTAGGTCTTATAGTTGACTTAAATACTCGGGAATCGCATACTTGCTCCCATTCTGAAACACCTTGGTACTTGTCCATGAGACTGACTACAAAAGGCCGATATGCGGTGACCGCCATGCTCGATCTGGCCCTGCACGCGCAAAACGGGCCGGTGTCCCTGGCCGATATCTCCGAGCGCCAAGGCATTTCCCTGTCTTACCTTGAGCAGCTGTTCGCCAAGCTGCGCCGCAGCAACCTGGTTTCCAGTGTGCGTGGCCCGGGTGGCGGTTATCAGTTGTCCCGCGATATGCAGGGCATCCAGGTGGCCCAGGTGATCGACGCGGTCAATGAGTCCGTCGATGCTACCAAATGCCAGGGTCTGGGTGATTGCCATGCCGGCGACACCTGCCTGACACACCACTTGTGGTGTGACCTGAGCCTGCAGATCCATGAGTTTTTGAGTGGTATCAGCTTGGCTGATCTTGTGACTCGCCGTGAGGTGCAGGAAGTAGCCCAGCGTCAGGACCAGCGCCGATGCAACACCAAGGTGCCGCGTCTGGACAAGATTGAAGCGTCCGCCGTCGAGTGACAGCCGAAGAGCTAACGGCACGCCAGCCAGCCTGATTTAGGAGAAAGTCCATGAAATTGCCGATTTACCTTGATTACTCAGCGACCACCCCGGTTGATCCGCGTGTCGCGCAAAAGATGAGCGAATGCCTGCTGGTTGACGGAAACTTCGGCAACCCGGCCTCCCGTTCCCATGTTTTCGGCTGGAAGGCCGAGGAAGCGGTGGAAAACGCTCGTCGCCAGGTCGCCGATCTGGTCAATGCCGACCCGCGTGAAATCGTCTGGACCTCCGGTGCCACCGAGTCCGACAACCTGGCAATCAAGGGCGCCGCGCATTTCTACGCGACCAAGGGCAAGCACCTGATCACCACCAAGATTGAGCACAAGGCTGTCCTCGACACCATGCGCCAACTGGAGCGTGAAGGTTTCGAGGTTACTTACCTCGAGCCCACCACCGACGGTATCGTCACCCCGGCAATGATCGAAGCCGCGATGCGTGAAGACACCATCCTGGTTTCCGTGATTCACGTGAACAACGAAATCGGCACCATCAACGACATCGCCGCCATCGGCGAGCTGACCCGCTCCAAAGGCGTGTTGCTGCATGTCGATGCTGCCCAGTCCACCGGCAAGGTCGATATCGACCTGTCCAAGCTGAAAGTCGACCTGATGTCGTTCTCGGCCCACAAGACCTACGGCCCTAAAGGCATTGGCGCGCTGTACGTGAGCCGCAAGCCTCGCGTACGTATCGAAGCCACCATGCACGGCGGCGGTCACGAGCGCGGCATGCGCTCGGGCACCCTGGCGACCCACCAGATCGTCGGCATGGGCGAAGCCTTCCGTGTAGCCAAAGAAGACATGGCTGCCGAAAACGTGCGCATCAAGGCCCTCAGCGATCGCTTCTACAAGCAGGTCGAGAACCTTGAAGAGCTGTACATCAACGGCAGCATGACCGCCCGTGTACCGCACAACCTGAATTTGAGCTTCAACTACGTCGAGGGCGAGTCGCTGATCATGGCGCTCAAGGATCTGGCGGTTTCGTCCGGTTCGGCCTGCACCTCGGCTTCCCTCGAGCCGTCCTACGTCCTGCGCGCCCTGGGCCGCAACGACGAGTTGGCGCACAGCTCGATCCGCTTTACGTTCGGCCGTTTCACCACCGAAGAAGAAGTCGACTACGCAGCGCAGAAAGTCTGCGAAGCGGTCACCAAGCTGCGCACTCTGTCGCCGCTGTGGGACATGTACAAAGACGGTGTCGATATTTCCAAGATCGAGTGGGCGGCACACTAAATATAGAAGCCGCCACCCAAGCTCTGTAGGAACGTGGCGGAAAACGCAGGCGTTTCTACAGGGTTCCAGAGCGGCCCTGATGAGTGAGGATTCAGTACCATGGCTTACAGCGAAAAGGTCATCGACCACTACGAAAACCCGCGCAACGTCGGCAAGATGGACGCGGAAGATCCTGATGTGGGCACCGGCATGGTCGGCGCTCCGGCGTGCGGCGACGTTATGCGCCTGCAGATCAAGGTCAACGACGCTGGCGTTATTGAAGACGCCAAGTTCAAGACCTACGGCTGCGGTTCAGCCATCGCCTCCAGTTCCCTGGCGACCGAATGGATGAAAGGCAAGACCCTGGATGAGGCTGTCACTATCAGCAACACCCAGTTGGCCGAAGAACTGGCCCTGCCGCCCGTGAAAATTCACTGCTCGGTACTTGCAGAGGACGCCATCAAGGCGGCCGTTCGCGATTACAAGCAGAAGAAAGGCTTGATCTAAGCATTTGGCGACGAGTAAGGAGTCAACGATGGCTATCAGCATGACAGAAGCGGCTGCGCGGCACGTGCGACGCTCCCTGGATGGGCGCGGTAAAGGTGAGGGGATTCGTCTGGGTGTGCGCACCACAGGCTGTTCCGGCCTTGCCTACGTGCTGGAGTTCGTCGACGAGGTGGTTGCGGAAGATCAGGTGTTCGAAAGTCACGGCGAGAAAGTAATCATCGACCCGAAAAGCCTGACCTACCTGGACGGCACCGAACTCGATTTCGTCAAGGAAGGGTTGAACGAAGGCTTCAAGTTCAACAACCCCAACGTACGCGGTGAATGTGGCTGCGGCGAAAGCTTCAACATCTGAGGCTATTTGTGGGTACTCCTTGTCATTTCGCTTTATTCGAGCTGCAGCCGAGCTTTCGGCTGGACCTCGAGCAGCTTGCCACGCGCTACCGTGAATTGGCGCGTGGGGTGCATCCGGATCGCTTTGCCGACGCTTCCGAGCGTGAGCAGCGCCTGGCGCTGGAGCAGTCAGCCAGCCTCAACGAAGCCTATCAGACGCTCAAAAGCCCTCCCAAACGCGCGCGTTACCTGCTCGCCATGGGTGGTGGCGAAATGCCGCTGGAAGTCACGGTCCATGACCCTGATTTCCTGATGCAGCAGATGCAGTGGCGTGAAGAGCTTGAAGACTTGCAGGACGAGGCCGATCTGGCTGGCGTCGCGGTCTTCAAGCGGCGTCTGAAAGTGGCCCAGGATGAACTCAACGAAAGCTTCGCAGCCTGTTGGGACGATGCAGCGCAACGTGAACAGGCCGAACGCCTGATGCGGCGCATGCAGTTCCTCGACAAGCTCACTTACGAAGTGCGCCAGCTAGAAGAGCGCCTCGACGATTAACCCAGTGCTGCACAGATTGCACGCCTGATAGACAGATAAGACCTGATTACCATGGCTCTACTGCAGATCGCCGAACCCGGCCAAAGTCCTCAACCGCACCAGCGTCGCCTGGCGGTTGGCATCGACTTGGGTACTACCAATTCACTGGTCGCCGCACTGCGCAGCGGTCTCTCCGAGCCGCTGCCCGATGCTGATGGCCAGGTCATCCTGCCATCCGCCGTGCGCTATCACGCTGACCGCATCGAAGTGGGCGAGTCCGCTCGGCTGGCGGCGTCTGCCGACCCGCTGAACACCATACTGTCGGTCAAGCGCTTGATGGGTCGTGGGCTGTCCGACGTCAAGCAATTGGGCGACCAACTGCCGTACCGCTTTGTCGGCGGCGAATCCCATATGCCGTTCATCGACACCGTGCAGGGGCCGAAAAGCCCGGTGGAAGTGTCGGCCGATATCCTAAAGGTGCTGCGCCAGCGTGCAGAAACTACCTTGGGTGGCGAATTGGTCGGCGCGGTCATCACGGTCCCGGCTTATTTTGATGACGCCCAGCGCCAAGCCACCAAGGACGCGGCGAAACTCGCCGGTCTGAACGTGCTACGCCTGCTCAACGAGCCGACGGCGGCAGCTGTGGCCTATGGCCTGGATCAGCACGCTGAAGGCCTGGTTGCTATCTATGACCTGGGCGGCGGCACCTTTGATATTTCGATTCTGCGCCTGACTGGCGGTGTGTTTGAAGTGCTGGCCACCGGTGGCGACAGTGCCCTGGGTGGGGATGACTTCGACCACGCCATTGCCGGTTGGATGATCACCAGTGCCGGTTTGTCCGCCGACCTGGATCCGGGCGAGCAGCGTAACCTGCTGCAAACCGCCTGCGCCGCCAAGGAAGCGCTGACTGACGCCGCATCTGTTGAAGTTTCCTACGGCTCCTGGTCGGCCCAACTGACCCGTGAAGCCTTTGATGCGCTGATCGAGCCAATGGTCGCCCGTAGTCTGAAGGCTTGCCGTCGCGCCGTACGTGATTCCGGCATCGAACTGGAAGAAGTTGGCGCGGTGGTCATGGTTGGCGGTTCGACCCGTGTGCCACGGGTTCGCGAAGCGGTAGCCGACGCCTTCGGTCGCCAGCCGCTGACCGAAATCGACCCGGATCAGGTGGTGGCCATCGGTGCCGCGATCCAGGCCGATACCCTGGCCGGCAACAAGCGCGATGGCGGCGAGTTGTTGCTGCTTGATGTGATTCCGTTGTCCCTGGGCCTGGAAACCATGGGCGGCCTGATGGAGAAGGTGATTCCGCGCAACACCACTATTCCCGTCGCCCGCGCCCAGGACTTCACCACTTATAAAGATGGCCAGACGGCCATGATGATTCATGTGCTGCAAGGCGAGCGCGAGCTGATCAGCGACTGCCGCTCCCTGGCGCGTTTTGAATTGCGCGGTATCCCGGCCATGGTCGCGGGTGCGGCGAAGATCCGCGTGACGTTCCAGGTTGACGCCGACGGCCTGCTCAGCGTGGCAGCGCGCGAGCTGGGTTCGGGCGTTGAAGCGAGCATCCAGGTCAAGCCGTCCTACGGCCTGACTGACGGCGAAATCGCCAAGATGCTCAAGGATTCGTTCCAGTACGCCGGTGATGACAAGGTCGCCCGGGTGTTGCGTGAGCAGCAAGTCGATGCCCAGCGCCTGCTTGAAGCGGTGCAGGGCGCCCTTGAGGCCGACGGCGAGCGCCTGCTGGATGCTGAAGAGCGTCTGGTCATCGACCTGCAGATGCAGGAACTGGCCCAATTGATGAAAGGCACCGATGGCTATGCCATCGAACAACAGACCAAGCGCCTTTCACAAGTAACCGATGCCTTTGCCGCCCGTCGTATGAACCAGACGGTGAAAGCCGCCCTGGCGGGACGCAACCTGAATGAAATCGAGGAATAACTGATGCCACAGGTCATTTTTCTGCCACACGCCGAGCATTGCCCGGACGGTATGGTCGTGGAGGCTGAGACCGGCAAGTCCATTCTCGAAGTTGCCCATGACAACCATATCGAGATCGAGAGTGCGTGTGGTGGTGTTAACGCCTGCACCACCTGTCACTGCATTATCCGCGAAGGTTTCAATAGTCTCGAAGAGGCTGATGAGCTGGAAGAGGACTATCTTGATAGGGCGTGGGGCCTGGAACCGACTTCGCGCCTGAGCTGTCAGGCCAAGGTGGGGACAGAAGACCTCACCGTCGAAATTCCGAAGTATTCGCTCAACCATGCCGCCGAAGCGCCGCACTGATTCAAGGAAGTGTCATGAGTCTTAAATGGGTTGATGTGCAAGAAATCGCTATTCTGCTGGCCGACGGCCATCCGGATACGGATCCCTATTCGGTGAACTTTGTAGCTTTGCGTGACATGGTCATGGCTTTGCCAGGGTTCGAAGACGAGCGGGATCGTGGTGGTGAAAAGGTTCTCGAAGCGATCCAGACTGCCTGGAAAGAAGAACAGGACTGAAGCCTCCCTTACGCAGTTAGGCAATACCCAAGAACCCGCGTATAATTCGCGGGTTTAATTTTTCGCAAATTACCGTTTCTGGAGTTACACCATGGCTGTTCAACGTACTTTCTCCATCATCAAGCCTGACGCTGTTGCAAAAAACGTCATCGGCGAGATCACCACTCGTTTCGAAAAAGCCGGCCTGAAGGTTGTAGCTTCGAAACTCAAGCAACTGTCCAAGGCTGAAGCTGAAGGCTTCTACGCTGAGCACAGCGCTCGTGGTTTCTTCGGTGACCTGGTTGCCTTCATGATCTCCGGTCCTGTTGTTGTTCAGGTTCTGGAAGGCGAAAACGCTATCGCTCTGAACCGTGAGCTGATGGGCGCTACCAACCCTAAAGAAGCAGCTGCCGGCACTATCCGTGCTGACTTCGCTGATTCCATCGACGCCAACGCTGTACACGGTTCGGACTCCGAAGCCGCTGCTGCTCGCGAAATTTCGTACTTCTTCGCAGCTACTGAAGTAACCACTCGCTAAGCATTGGCTTAAGAGTGAAGGTGAATCCATGACTACATCGACTGTAAAAACCAACCTGCTGGGTCTGACTCAACAGGAAATGGAAAAATTCTTCGACTCAATCGGGGAGAAGCGTTTCCGTGCCGGTCAGGTAATGAAGTGGATTCACCACTTTGGCGTCGACGATTTCGACGCCATGACGAACGTCAGCAAGGCCCTGCGCGACAAGCTCAAGGCGATTGCTGAGGTCCGTGGTCCTGAAGTGGTCAGCGAGGACATCTCCAGCGACGGCACCCGTAAGTGGGTGGTGCGCGTGGCGTCCGGCAGCTGCGTCGAGACCGTCTACATTCCCCAGGGCAAACGTGGCACCTTGTGCGTTTCGTCCCAGGCAGGCTGTGCCCTGGATTGCAGTTTCTGCTCCACCGGCAAGCAAGGCTTCAATAGCAACCTCACCGCCGCCGAAGTCATTGGCCAGGTGTGGATTGCCAACAAATCCTTTGGCAGCGTCCCGGCGACCGTCGACCGTGCCATCACCAACGTGGTGATGATGGGCATGGGTGAGCCGCTGCTGAACTTCGACAACGTGGTTGCGGCCATGCACCTGATGATGGACGACCTGGGCTACGGCATCTCCAAGCGCCGTGTGACCCTGTCGACCTCCGGCGTGGTGCCGATGATTGATGAGCTGTCCAAGCACATCGACGTCTCCCTGGCGTTGTCGCTGCACGCACCCAATGACGCATTGCGTAACCAATTGGTGCCGATCAACAAGAAGTATCCGCTTAAGATGCTCCTCGAATCTTGCCAGCGTTATATGTCGTCCCTGGGCGAAAAGCGCGTCCTGACCATCGAGTACACCTTGCTCAAAGATATCAATGACAAGGTTGAACACGCGGTCGAGATGATCGAGTTGCTCAAGAACACCCCGTGCAAGATCAACCTGATTCCGTTCAACCCGTTTCCCCATTCTGGCTACGAGCGGCCGAGCAACAACGCCATCCGTCGTTTCCAGGATCAACTGCACCAGGCTGGCTTCAATGTCACTGTGCGCACCACCCGTGGTGAGGACATCGACGCCGCTTGTGGCCAATTGGTAGGACAGGTGCTGGATCGCACCCGTCGTAGCGAGCGTTACATCGCAGTGCGCGAATTGAGCGCCGACAGCGATCTGGCGCAGAACGCCGCGACACGAACCTGAGAGAGGATCTCTATGCCCTTGCGCCTTGCGCTGCTGTTGCTTGTTGCCAGCCTGTCGGTTGGCTGTGTTTCATCGGGCTCTGATAGTCCGTTGCAAACCGGCAAGGGCCGTGACGAAGCGCGTGCTGCCTATGTGCAGTTGGGGCTGGGATACCTGCGCCAGGGCCTGAGCGAGCAGGCCAAGGTGCCGCTGCAAATGGCCCTGGCCCTCGACAACCATGATGCCGACGCGAATGCGGCGTTGGCCCTGGTGTTCCAGGCCCAGGCCGAGCCCGAGCTGGCCGACCAGTATTACCGCAAGGCCCTGGCTGTTCGCCCCCATGATCCACGCCTGCTCAACAACTACGGCAGCTTCCTGTTTCAGCAGGAGCGTTATAAGCAAGCGTCCGGTTATTTCCAGCAAGCAGCCACTGATACCCTATATCCTGAACGTTCGCGGGTTTTCGAGAACCTGGGAGTGACCTCCGTGCGTCTCGGCCAGCGTGAAGATGCCCGCCAGCAACTGGAAAAAGCCCTGCACCTGAATCAGCGCCAGCCACGGGCCTTGCTCGAAATGGCCCAGTTGTCGTTTGAAGACAGGCATTATGTGCCGGCACGTGACTATTACGAGCGTTTTAGCCTGCTCAGTGGGCAAAATGCACGTAGTCTATTGCTTGGTGTGCGCCTGGCCACGGTTCATGAAGAACGCGACAAGGCCGCACGTTTTGGTCAGCAATTAGAACGACTCTATCCCGGTACCCCGGAATATCAGCAATACCTGTCGGAGCAATGATGAAAGCCGCGCACCCGGAAGTTGTAGCCGCTAATCGCGTAAACCCAGGCGAGACCTTGCGTCAGGCCCGCGAAAGCAATGGTTGGTCGCTGGAAGAAGTGGCCCTCAAGCTCAATTTGACCACCACTTCCCTGGGTAACCTGGAAAACGGCGCGTTCGACAAACTGCCAGGGCATACCTTCGCCCGTGGTTACATCCGCGCCTATGCCAAGCTGCTGGGCACCGACCAGGCCATCCTGGTCCAGCAATTCGACCAGTTCACCGGTACGGATTCCCAGGGCAGTAACGTACACGGTCTCGGTCGTATTGAAGAGCCGGTGCGGGTTTCCCATACTATTTTGCGAATTGTCAGCCTGCTATTGCTGATTGCAGTGATCGGTGGTGGTTTTATCTGGTGGCAGGACCAGACCTCGCTGCGCAGCAAGGATCTGATCAGCAACGCCCTGGAACACGTCGAAGTCGAAAGCGCTGACGGTACCACCCAGATTCACCCCTTGGACGAGCCGGAAGACCAGGCTGTCGTCCAGGGCCAGGCGGCCCCTGAAACCAATCTTGAGCTGCAAGCGGGCCAGCAGCCTGCCGAAGCCAGCGGTGAGCCAGCTCCGGCCGCCGTTGCACCGGCTCCAACGGCTCCCGTGACCCAGGCCCCGGCTGCCACGGTCCAGACGCCTGTTGTCCCGGCCCAGGCTCCGGCCGCGCCAGTCGCACCAACAGTCGCTGCACCTGCCGCCCAGGCGCCTGCCGGCGTGGCGGGGGATGGCCGTCTCCACATTACCTACGTCGCTGACTGCTGGACACAAGTCACCGATGGCAATGGCAAAGTCCTGTTCAGTGCTTTGAAGCGTAAGGGAGATACGCTTGAGCAGGTCGGCAAGCCTCCTTTGACGCTGCGTCTGGGCTTTGCCCGTGGCGCGCAAGTGGCCTATAACGGCCAGCCTGTAGACGTGGCGCCGTTCACCAGTGGCGAGACCGCTCGCCTGAAGTTGGGACAATAGTCATGCACGGCGAATCTCCAATCAAACGTCGCGTATCGCGCAAGATCTGGGTCGGCTCCGTGCCGGTGGGTGGTGATGCCCCCATCGCCGTGCAGAGCATGACCAACAGCGACACCAATGACGTAGCGGCCACCGTGGCCCAGATCAACCGCCTGGAAGCCGCTGGCGTCGATATCGTGCGGGTTTCCGTGCCGGATATGGACGCTGCCGAAGCCTTCGGCCGCATCAAGCAATTGGTCAAGGTACCGTTGGTCGCCGATATCCACTTCGACTACAAGATCGCGTTGCGCGTGGCCGAACTGGGCGTCGACTGCCTGCGGATCAACCCGGGCAACATCGGTCGCGAAGACCGCGTGCGTGCCGTGGTCGACGCAGCCCGTGACCGCGGGATCCCGATCCGCATCGGTGTCAACGCTGGCTCACTGGAAAAAGACCTGCAGAAGAAATACGGCGAGCCTACCCCGGCAGCCCTGGTCGAGTCGGCACTGCGCCATGTCGAGCACCTTGAACGCCTGAACTTCCAGGATTTCAAGGTCAGCGTAAAGGCTTCCGACGTGTTCATGGCGGTAGAAGCCTACCGCCTCCTGGCCAAGGAAATCGTGCAGCCATTGCACCTGGGCATCACCGAAGCCGGTGGTTTGCGTTCAGGCACAGTGAAATCTGCGGTGGGTCTCGGTATGCTGCTGGCCGACGGGATTGGCGATACCATTCGTATCTCCCTGGCGGCGGACCCGGTAGAGGAAGTGAAAGTCGGCTACGACATTCTCAAATCCCTGCATTTACGCTCCCGTGGCATCAATTTTATTGCCTGCCCGAGTTGCTCGCGGCAGAACTTCGACGTGGTGAAAACCATGAACGAGTTGGAAGTACGCCTGGAAGACCTGCTGGTACCGCTGGATGTTGCGGTGATCGGCTGTGTGGTCAACGGGCCGGGTGAGGCCAAGGAGGCGCACGTAGGCCTGACCGGCGGTACCCCGAACCTGATTTACATCGACGGCAAGCCGTCGCAGAAATTGACGAATGATAATCTGGTGGATCAGTTGGAACGGCTGATCCGCGAGAAAGCGGCCGAGAAGGTCGCCTCTGACGCAGCGCTGATCGCTCGCGGCTGATCGAACGAATTTAAGGATTTGATGTGAGCAAGTCTCTGCAAGCCATTCGTGGCATGAACGACATCCTGCCCGAACAGACGCCCCTGTGGCGCTATTTCGAGAGCACGGTCGCGCGCCTGCTGGATAACTACGGTTACAAGCAGATCCGCATGCCAATCGTCGAGTTCACCGAGCTGTTCAAGCGCTCCATCGGTGAAGTGACTGACATCGTCGAAAAAGAGATGTACACCTTCGAAGATCGCAACGGCGACTCCCTGACCTTGCGTCCGGAAGGTACCGCCGCGTGCGTGCGCGCTGTGCTCGAGCATGGCATCACCGGTGGTGGCCAGACCCAGAAACTGTGGTACATCGGCCCGATGTTCCGCCACGAGCGCCCACAAAAAGGCCGTTATCGCCAGTTTCACCAGATCGGTTGCGAAGTCTTCAACCTCGATGGCCCGGATATCGACGCCGAGCTGATCGTGCTGACCTGGCGCCTGTGGGGCCAACTGGGCATCCGCGACGCGGTCAAGCTCGAGCTCAACAGCCTGGGCACCAGCGAGTCCCGTGGCCGTTACCGTGAAGCCCTGGTCGAGTACCTGTCCGCTCACCTGGACAAGCTCGATGAAGACAGCCAGCGTCGCCTGAAGACCAACCCATTGCGCGTCCTTGATACCAAGAACGCCGAGACCCAGGCTGTGCTGGTCGACGCGCCGAAAATGGCCGACTACCTGGACGACGAGTCCCGCACGCACTTCGAGGGCCTCAAGGCACGCCTGGATGCGGCCGGGATTCCCTACGTGATCAACCCCAAGTTGGTGCGCGGCCTCGATTACTACAGCAAGACCGTGTTTGAGTGGGTCACTGACAAGCTCGGCGCCCAGGGCACCGTGTGTGCCGGTGGTCGTTACGACGGCCTGGTCGAGCAGATGGGTGGCAAGCCGACCACGGGCGTGGGTTTTGCCATGGGCATCGAGCGGCTGATCCTGCTGCTGGAAACCCTGGAGCAGATCCCTGAAGAAATTTCCCGTCAGGTGGACGTGTACCTGTGCGCCTTTGGCGAGGCAGCCGAACTGGCTGGCCTGGCTTTGAGCGAACAGTTGCGCGACCAACTGCCGAACCTGCGCCTGCAGGTCAATGCCGGCGCTGGCAGCTTCAAGAGCCAATTCAAGAAAGCCGACAAGAGCGGCGCGTTGTACGCGCTGATCCTGGGCGACGATGAACTGGCCCAGCAAGTGGTAAGTGTCAAACCCCTGCGTGGCCAGGGCGAACAACAAAGCATTGCCTTTGATGCGCTTGCCGCGCACTTGGCCACCTGCATCGTGCAGGGTTGAAGCTGTCAAACAGCCGAATTTAGCGATTAAGGAGTATTGGGGTGTCGAGTACTGAAGATGATCAGCTGGCCGAGTTCAAAGACTGGTGGCAGCGTAACGGCAAACCCCTGGTAACTGGCGGCCTGCTGGCGCTGGTGGTGGTGTTCGGTTGGCAGGCGTTCCAGAAGTATCAGGGCAATCAGTCGCAAGGCGCCTCGATGCTCTATCAGCAATTGCTGGAAACCACGCTGACGCCTACCGGCAAGCCTGATCCTGCCCAAGTGGCGGACCTGGCCGGCAAGCTGAAAAACGAATTTGGCGGTAGCACCTACGCCCAATACGGTAGCCTGTTCGTCGCGAAAGTCGCGGTCGATACCGGCAAGCTGGATGATGCAGCCTCCGAGCTCAAAGCCATCGCCGACAAGCCGAGCAACCCGACCCTGGGTGAAATCGCACGTCAGCGCCTGGCCCAGGTCCTGGCCGCACAGAACAAGGCCGACGAAGCACTGAAACTGCTCGACGGCGATGCTGACAAGGCATTTGTAGCCACTCGCGAAGAGCTCAAGGGCGACCTGCTGGTCCAATTGGGTCGTACCGACGAAGCCAATGCTGCGTACCAAAAAGCCAAGGCTGCGCTGTCTGATGAAGCAGCGGTCGGTGGTTTACAAATCAAGCTGGACGACTTGGCCAAAGGGGATGCGTGACGTGATCCGTTGGAAACATGCAGCATTGCTGGCTCTGGCCGTTTTGGCCGCGGGTTGCAGCAGCAACAGCAAAAAAGAACTGCCTCCGGCCGAGCTGACCAGCTTCAAGGAAGAAGTGGTCCTGCAAAAGCAGTGGAGCCGCTCTATCGGTGACGGCCAGGGCGACACCTACAACATGTTGGTACCGGCAATCGACGGTGACAACATCGTGGCCGCTGACGTGACCGGCGTGGTGATCTCCATGGATCGCATGAACGGCGACGTCAAGTGGAAGAAAGACCTCGAGTTGCCTGTTTCCGGCGCCGTCGGCGTGGGTTACGGCATGGTGATGATCGGCACGCTGAAAGGCGAAGTCGTGGCCCTGGATTCGAGCACCGGTGAAGAGAAATGGCGCGCTCGCGTGACCAGTGAAGTCCTCGCACCGCCTGCCACCAACGGCGATATCGTCGTGGTGCAGACCCAGGATGACCGTGTCATCGGTCTTGACGCCAACACCGGCGAGCAGCGCTGGCTGTACGACAGCACCCCTGCGGTGTTGACGTTGCGCGGTACCAGTGGTCCGGTTGTGACCAATAACCTGGCGCTGGCAGGTCTTTCGACCGGTAAAGTGGTCGCCCTGGATACCCAGAACGGCGTGCCGGCCTGGGAATCGCGGGTCGCCATTCCGCAAGGTCGTTCCGAGCTGGACCGTGTGGTGGACATCGACGGCGGCTTGCTGCTGTCGGGTGAAACCCTGTACGTCGCCACTTACCAGGGCCGTGTCGCGGCGCTGGACCTGCAAAGCGGCCGCGTCCTCTGGCAGCGTGATGCCTCCAGCTACGCCGGTGTCGCCCAAGGTTTTGGCAGCGTCTACGTGAGCCTGGCATCGGGCACCGTTGAAAGCGTCGATGAGCGTTCCACCACAGCCCTGTGGAGCAATGACTCGCTGGCTCGCCGTCAACTGTCGGCTCCGGAAGTGTTCTCCAGCTATGTAGCGGTAGGCGACCTGGAAGGTTACCTGCACCTGCTGAGCCAGGTAGATGGTCGCTTTGTTGGCCGTGAACGTATCGACAGCGACGGCCTGCGTGCGCGTCCGCTGGTAGTAGGCAACATGCTTTATGTGTTTGGTAACAGCGGCAAGCTGGAAGCCCTGACCATCAAGTAAGAACTATGCTTGGGGTAACCCCCAGGCGGCGCTGCTTCGGCAGGGCATGCGACACCTTCAGGTGTTGCCCCGAGCACCAGCCGCTGCCTTGCAGCGGCTTTTGTATTTTCTGAAATAACGCAGTGGAGAGCCGCATGGTTCCCGTAATCGCCCTGGTGGGCCGACCTAACGTCGGCAAGTCCACCTTGTTCAACCGCCTGACCAGGACTCGCGACGCCATCGTCGGCGACTTGTCCGGTCTGACCCGTGATCGCCAATACGGTGAGGCAAAGTGGCAAGGGCGCTCCTATATTATTGTCGACACCGGTGGTATCTCCGGTGACGAGCATGGCATGGACGAAAAGATGGCCGAGCAGTCGCTGCTGGCCATTGAAGAAGCCGATGTCGTGTTGTTCCTGGTGGATGCCCGTGCGGGCTACACCGCCGCCGACCAGATGATCGGCGAGCACTTGCGCAAACGTAACAAGCGCTCCTATTTGATCGCCAACAAGATCGACAACATCGATCCTGAAGCGGCCCGTGCCGAATTCAGCCCTATGGGCCTGGGTGACGCGATTCCTGTTGCCGGTGCCCACGGTCGCGGTATCACCCAGATGCTGGAAATCGCCCTGCGCGACTTCCCCAAGGATGACGCCGAAGAAGTTGAAGGCGAAGAAGAGATCGTCGCCGAAGGTGAGGAAGCCAAGCGCATTCCTGGCCCGAGTGAAAAAGACGGGATCAAGATCGCTATCATCGGCCGCCCCAACGTGGGCAAGTCGACCCTGGTCAACCGCATGCTCGGTGAGGACCGGGTAATCGTCTACGACCAGCCCGGCACCACCCGCGACAGCATCTACATCCCGTTCGAGCGTAACGACGAGAAGTACACGCTGATCGACACCGCCGGTGTGCGCAAGCGCGGCAAGATCCACGAGGAAGTTGAAAAGTTCTCGGTGGTCAAAACCCTGCAGGCGATCAAAGACGCCAACGTGGTGATCTTCGTGATGGACGCCCGCGAAGGCGTGGTCGACCACGACCTCAACCTGCTGGGCTTTGCCCTGGAGGCTGGTCGGGCGTTGGTGATCGCGATCAACAAATGGGACGGCATGACCCCAAGCGAGCGTGACTTCGTCAAGGTCGAGCTGCAACGCCGGTTGTTCTTCGTCGACTTCGCCGATATCCACTTTATCTCGGCGCTGCACGGTACTGGCGTGGGCAACCTCTACGCTTCGGTACAGAACTCGTTCAAGTCGGCGGTCACCCGCTGGCCGACCAACCGCCTGACCCAGATCCTTGAAGACGCGGTGGGCGAACATGCGCCACCGATGGTCAACAACCGCCGGATCAAGCTGCGTTACGCCCACTTGGGTGGTGCCAACCCGCCGATTATCGTGATCCACGGTAACCAGATCGAGAAGGTGCCCAAGTCCTACGTGCGTTACCTGGAAAACACTTACCGCCGTGTCTTGAAGCTGGTCGGCACACCGATCCGCATCGAGTTCAAAGGTGGCGAGAACCCGTACGAAGGTAACAAGAACAGCCTGACTGACCGCCAAGTGAACAAGAAACGTCGCTTGATGAGCCACAACAAAAAGGCTGACAAAAAGCGTAAAGACCGCCGCTGACAGTGGAGCGGGCTTGTGTGGGAGTGGGTTTGCCCGCGATAGCGATAGATCAGACACCAACCTGCTGACTGACCCAGCGCCATCCCAGGCAAGCCAGTTCCTACAGACGTTAGGCGTTACCCAAAAAGGGCTCTGAATGAGCCCTTTTTTGTGCCTCACGATTGACCCCTCGGCGCATGCAGCTTACAACTTGTAACTCACCGCCAGGGGCCCACCGCATGATCACCAGCAAGTTGCCGAACGTCGGCACCACCATTTTCACCACCATGTCGCAACTCGCTGCCGAAACCGGCGCGTTGAACCTGTCCCAGGGTTTTCCTGATTTCAATGGTCCCCAGGCCTTGCTCGACGCGGTGGGCAAACATGTTGCCAGTGGTCATAACCAATACGCGCCGATGACCGGCCTGCCGGCCCTGCGTCAGCAAGTGGCAGCCAAGATCGCTCGCAGCTACGGCGTGTCGGTCAATCCCGACAGCGAAGTGACCATCACCCCCGGCGCCACCCAGGCGATTTTTTGTGCGATCCAGGCAGTGATCCGCAGCGGTGACGAAGTGATCGTCTTTGACCCGTGCTACGACAGCTACGAGCCTTCGGTGGAGCTGGCTGGAGGGCGTTGTGTGCATGTGCAACTGGGGCTGGCGGATTTCAGCCTGGATTTCGAACAGATCAAGGCCGCGCTGACCCCGCGTACACGCATGATCATCCTCAACACCCCGCACAATCCCAGTGGTGCCCTGATCACTCGCGCCGAGCTCGACCAATTGGCCGAGCTGATCCGCGATCGCGATATCTATCTGGTCAGCGATGAGGTCTACGAGCACCTGGTATTCGATGGCGTACCCCACGTCAGCGTCCTGGCCCACGAAGAGCTGTATCAGCGCGCGTTCGTGGTCAGCTCCTTTGGCAAGACCTACCACGTCACCGGCTGGAAGACCGGCTACGTGGTGGCGCCAGCGGCCTTGAGTGCGGAGCTGCGCAAGGTGCATCAATACGTCAGTTTCTGCGGTGTAACGCCATTGCAGTACGCCCTGGCCGACTTTATGGCCGAACACCCGGAGCATGTCGAGGAACTGCCCGCTTTCTACCAGGCCAAACGTGACCTGTTCTGCGATCTGCTGGCCCCCTCGCGTTTCAGTTTTACGCGGGTAGCCGGTACTTACTTTCAACTGGTGGATTACTCACAGATTCGCCCGGACCTGGATGACGTGGCCATGTCGCTGTGGATGACCCGCGAGCATGGCGTGGCGACAATTCCGGTCTCGGTGTTCTATCAGACCCCACCCCAAGGCCAGCGCCTGGTGCGCCTGTGCTTTGCCAAACGCGAGGAGACGCTGCGTCAAGCAGCTGAGAAACTATGCGTGATCTGAGTGCTTTACCCGACCTGAACATTGCCCTGGTGCAGACCACCCTGGCCTGGCATGACCGCCAGGCCAACCTGGAGCATTTCGAGCTGCTGCTGGAGCAGGCCAGGGGCGCCGACCTGATCGTGCTGCCGGAAATGTTCACCACCGGCTTTTCCATGGAGTCCCAATTGCTGGCCGAAGCCGAAAACGGCCCGACCCATGAATGGCTCAAGACCCAGGCCCGGAAGTACAACGCGGTGATTACCGGCAGCGTGATCATCCAGGCCGCTGACGGCAGCCACCGCAACCGCCTGTTGTGGGCGCGGCCCGATGGCGAGGTGTTGCACTACGACAAGCGCCACCTGTTTCGCATGGCCGGTGAACACAATCACTACACCCCCGGGGAGCGCCAGGTGCAGTTCGAACTCAAGGGTTGGCGGGTTCGCCCGCTGATCTGCTATGACCTGCGCTTCCCGGTGTGGAGCCGTGATGCCCAGGACACTGACCTGCTGCTGTATACCGCCAACTGGCCGGGGGCACGGCGTCAGCACTGGAACCGCCTGTTGCCGGCTCGGGCCATCGAAAACCTGTGTTATGTGGCGGCGGTGAACCGAGTGGGTACGGATGGCAAGGGCTTTGCCTACACCGGCGACAGCCAGGTCCTGGACTTTCAGGGCGAAAGCCTGCTGAGCGCAGGGGAGGCGGACGGGGTGTTCCAGGTGTGCCTGGACGCGGCGCAATTGGCGGACTATCGCACGCGGTTTCCGGCAAATCTGGATGCCGATAGTTTTCAGTTTGTCTGACAGGGGCCTGTTGTCAGTGGGATAGCTATCGCGGGCAAGCCCGCTCCCACAGGGGAATGCATTCCAAATGTGGGAGCGGGCTTGCCCGCGATGAGGATAGGTATCTACAGATTTTTTAGTGATTCTTAGGTTTGTGTACATATCCGTTGCTGCGGTCATGGCGGCTATTGGTTCCGCCCTTACGGCGGGTCACTTTTGGAAAAGAGCCCCAAAAGTAACCAAAAGGGCTCCTGCCCCACCACTCGGCACCTCGCCTAGGCTCGGTGTGCCCGTCATCCGACATTGATTTGGGGGGCCGCCGCGATGGGCCATCCATGGCCCAGCGCGGCTAACCCGGCGTCCTGCCGGGTTACCCCCCAAATCAATATCGGATGACGGCCAGCGTGGTTTAACGGGGCGCCTCAGATCAAAAGCAAATCGAGGCGGCCTGACAGCCGACCTGATCGTCGAGATGTACGCATATACCTGTGGGAGCTGGCTTGCCTGCGAAGGCGGTGTATCAGTCGATAAATGTATTGGCTGATACACCGCCTTCGCAGGCAAGCCAGCTCCCACAAGGGGGAATGCAGCTTCGCGCCCCGGCTTTGCTGTTGATGTTGTTGCTCTGCTTTTGATCTTGATCTTAGGCGCCCCGTTAAACCATGCCTGACTGCGGGCATGCCGAGCCTAGGCGAGGCACCGAGTGGTGGGGCAAAAACGTTTTGCTCACTTTGGAGAAACGCCAAAGTGAGCCGCCGTCAGGGCGGAACCCTAAGTGGCCATGACCGCAGCAACGGATATGTACACAAACCCAATAAGCACTAGATAAAAGAGTTGTGTAGATACCTATGCCGCGATGAGGCCATCAGCACCACCACAACCCCAAACTAAAAAGGCCCCTGGATTCGCATCCAGGGGCCTTTGGCTTTTCAGCGGTCAGTTACGCTGCTTTCGCTTCCAGCTGGCTCAACGAGCGGTTCAGGGCGCTGAACACCGCTTTGAAGCTGGCGGTGGTGATGTTTTCATCAATCCCCACGCCATGCACCGGACGTTCGCCGTTCACGCGCAGCTCGATGTAAGCCGCGGCCTTGGCGTTGGTCCCCGCGCCGATCGCATGTTCGTTGTAGTCCATGATCTCGACCCCAATCGGCAGGCCGGCCACCAGTGCTTCCAGTGCGCCATTGCCCTTGCCGTGCCAGCGCAGGTTGGTTTCGCCCTGGCCCTTGCCGGAGACTTCGACTTCTACCGAGCTGTTGCCGTTTTCTTCCTGCAGGCGATGGCTGACCAACGCGTACGGGGTGTTGGCTTGCAGGTATTCACGCTGCAACAACGCGTGGATCTGCGCGGCGGTCATTTCCAGGCCCACGCGGTCGGTTTCGGCCTGTACCACCTGGCTGAACTCGATCTGCATGCGGCGTGGCAAGCTGATGCCGTATTCCTGCTCCAGCAGGTAGGCGATGCCGCCCTTGCCCGACTGGCTGTTGACGCGGATCACCGCCTCGTAGCTGCGGCCAATGTCGGCCGGGTCGATTGGCAGGTACGGCACTTCCCACAAGGTATCCGGTTTCTGCTGGGCGAAGCCCTTGCGGATCGCATCCTGGTGGGAGCCGGAGAATGCGGTGTGGACCAGGTCGCCGACATATGGGTGACGTGGGTGCACCGGGATCTGGTTGCATTCCTCGACCACTTTGCGCACGCCGTCGATGTCGGAGAAGTCCAGCTCAGGGTCCACACCCTGGGTGTAGAGGTTCAACGCCACAGTGACCAGGTCAACGTTACCGGTACGCTCGCCGTTGCCGAACAGGCAGCCTTCGACACGGTCGGCGCCAGCCATCAGGCCCAACTCGGTAGCCGCGACACCGGTGCCACGGTCGTTGTGGGTGTGCAGGCTGATGATCACGCTGTCACGACGGTTGATATGGCGACCGAACCACTCGATCTGGTCGGCATAGATATTCGGCGTGGCGCATTCCACGGTGGCCGGCAGGTTGAGGATCATCTTGTGCTCAGGCGTCGGGTTCCACACCTCGATCACCGCGTCACACACTTCCTTGGCGAATTCCAGTTCAGTAGCGCTGAAGGTCTCCGGGGAGTATTCGAAGGTCCACTGGGTTTCCGGCTGCTGGGCGGCGTACTTGACGAACAACTTGGCCGCGTCGACCGCGATGGCCTTGATCCCGTCCTTGTCCTGGTTGAACACAATACGGCGGAAGGACGGCGAGGTGGCGTTGTACAAGTGCACGATGGCTTTCTTGGCGCCGCGCAGGGATTCGAAGGTGCGGGCGATCAAGTCTTCACGGCCCTGGGTCAGCACCTGGATGGTGGTGTCCTCGGGGATGTGGTTGTCTTCGATCAGGGTGCGCACGAAGTCAAAGTCGGTCTGCGAAGCGGCCGGGAACGAGGCTTCGATTTCCTTTACGCCCACCGCGACCAGGGTTTTCCAGAAGCGCAGTTTTTTCACCGCATCCATCGGTTCGATCAGCGACTGGTTGCCGTCGCGCAAGTCGGAGCTGCACCAGATCGGCGCGGTGGTGATGGTCTTCGACGGCCAGGTGCGATCCGGGATATCAATGGTCGGGAATGCGCGGTATTTCGAAGACGGGTCTTTGAGCATGCTCATCAGAAGAATCCTTGTTGTAGGGCCGAGAAGAGGCGGCCTGCCAGAAAGCGTTTATTAGGGATGCAAACCGGGGACGAGGCAGATCGATTCAGCCTGGCAGTCGTGCGCTGACGAGGCACAGGCTGCGGTGCTGACGGAGCTGAATGAGGGTGTGAGAGGTTTTCATAAGCTCAACCCTAACCGTCGGGGTGAAAGATGGCAAGCAGTCGAAAAAAATTGAGAGAAGTTCTGCTATTTCTGTAAGAAACGAGATTTTATGGTTGGTAAACGCTCAAGCCTTTGTTTTGTTTGCGTGAGGGTTTCGGGATGCGCAATCAGTGGAATTGAGCTGGCGTCATCGCGGGCACGTTGAATCGTTGCACCGCGATAACGCCCGTATGCCCAGCGATCACATCAAGGCTGGAACGCCCCAATAAAGATCGCCGGATCGACCCGCGCATCATTCAAGCTGATATTCCAGTGCATATGCGGCCCGGTCGCCCGGCCCGTCGCCCCGACCTTGCCCACCACCGTTCCACGCACCAATTGCTGGCCCACCTTCACGTCAATCTTCGACATATGGCAGAACATGCTGATAAAGCCCTGGCCATGATCGACAAACACCGTATTGCCGTTGAAGAAATAATTGCCCACCAGAATCACCTTGCCATTGGCCGGGGTCTTGATCGGCGTGCCGGCAGGCACCGCGAAGTCCAGGCCCGAGTGCGGGTTGCGTTCTTCACCGTTGAAGAAGCGGCGCACGCCGAACTTGCTCGACAGCGGGCCGTTCACTGGTTTGTCCAACACCAGGTTGCTTGGCAGGTTCGGGCTGAAGCTGCGGTAAGCCTTGAGTTGCACGGCCAGTTCGCCTTCGATGCGCTTGAGCTGCGCCGGAGCGGGGTTGACCTGGCTTTTGTTCTTCAGGGTGATGCGCTGTTCCGGGTACTTCTTGAAACCGACGATAAACGGCAGGGTGCGCCCGCCGCTGCTGATGCGCTCGTTACCGGGCTTTACCGTCAATGGGATGCCGACAATCGCCAGCCAGTTGTCCTGTTCCTTGACCACCAGCACCGGTTTGCCCTGGTAGGTGGCTTTCGGTGCGGCGGCGGCGGGGCCCAGGTCGACCACGGCCACACCGCCGGGTACCGGCTTGTTCAGGGTGCGGGTGATGTAGCTGTCGGCGTGGGCATTGAAGGCGAGGCACAGCAGCATCAGCAGGCTAAATAGACGAGGCATCAATCAATCCAGTAATGAAAGGGTGACGGGTGTCAGGTGGTTATCTTCCACCCGCACTTGCAATTGGCCTTCACCGAGGCGCGCGGTCAGGCGTTGGCCGGTGTGGGTTTGCGCGGCATTGCGAATCGCCTGGCCGCGCTCGTCCAACAGGATGCTGTAGCCACGGCCCAGGGTCGCCAGCGGGCTGACCACCTGCAACGTCTGCACCTGGCTTTGCAGTTGCAGACGACGGGCCTTGAGGCCCTCGCGCATGGCCCGGGGCAGGCGCTCGGCGAGGCTGTCCAGGCGCTGGCGCAGCAGAGCCAGTTGCCGCCCCGGATGCTGCCCGGCCAGGCGCGTTTCCAGGCGGATCAGGCGTTCGCGGCGGGTGTTGAGGCTGCGCTCGAACGCGCGGCGCAGGCGCATATCCAGGTCATCCAGGCGCTGGGCCTGCTGGCGCAGGCGCTCACCGGGGTGACGCAGGCGGCGGGCCATGCCTTCCAGGCGCAGGCGGTCGTGGGTCAGGCGATTGCGCATCAGCATCACCAGGCGCCGGTGCAGGCTTTCGACCTGGCGCACCAGATTGCTCGCATCCGGCGCCAGCAACTCAGCCGCCGCCGACGGCGTAGGCGCACGCACATCGGCCACGAAGTCACTGATGGACACATCGGTCTCATGGCCGACCGCACTGACGATGGGCGTGATACAGGCATCAATGGCCCGCGCCACGGCTTCTTCGTTGAAGCACCAGAGGTCTTCCAGGGAGCCGCCGCCACGGGCCAGGATCAGCGCGTCGAAGCCACGGGCATCCGCCAGCTTGAGGGCGCGGACAATCTGCGCCACGGCTTCGCGGCCTTGCACGGCAGTGGGGATCAGGGTCAGTTGCACGTTCGGCGCACGGCGGCCGAACACACTGATGATGTCGCGAATCACCGCGCCCGTGGGCGAACTGATAATCCCGATGCGGCGTGGATGGGCCGGTAGCGCCACCTTGCGCTCGGCACTGAACAAGCCTTCGGCGCTGAGCTTTTCCTTCAAGGCGTCGAAGGCCAGGCGCAACGCGCCATCACCGGCCGGTTCCACGGTGTCGAGGATCAACTGATAGTCGCCACGGCCCTCGAACAGCGAGACCTTGCCCCGCACCTTGACCGCCAGGCCATCCTTCAGTGCCTGACGCACCCGTGCGGCATTGTTGCGAAACAGTGCACAACGCACCTGTGCGCCGCTGTCCTTGAGTGTGAAGTACACATGGCCGGAGGCGGGGCGGGCGAGGTTGGAGATCTCGCCTTCGACCCAGATATTGGTGAACACGTCTTCCAGCAACACCCGCGCGCGGCCGTTGAGCTGGCTGACAGTCAGGACTTCGCGGTCCAGGCCCAGGCGGGCAAACGGGTCTTTAATCATGGGAAGAGATCTTTAGTCATGGGCGGCAGTTTATAGGCATTCGCCCAAGGTTTGACAGAACTGCGCCACCAACGCGCTCGGCGCCTGCGCGCAGGCCAGGGCCACGGTGCTGTGGCAATCGGGGTCGGCCAGGGGCAGGAAGTGAATATTGGCTGGGGCAATATCGCGCATCGACTCGGGCAGCAGGGCAATGCCAAACCCCGCCTGGATCAGCTGCAACTGGGTGGTCTTGCGCGACATCACCCGTGCGGCCTTGGGGAAAAATCCGGCACGCATGCACAATTCGGCCGACAGATAACTCAGACCCCCGCGTTGCGGGTGGGGGATCGAGATAAACGCTTCGTCCTTCAACTGTGCCAGTTCAATGGCCGATGTGTGCCGGGCCAAAGGGTGCGCTGGCGGCACGGCCAGCAACAGTGGCTCCTTATATAAAGGCACGATGCGCACCCCTTCGCGCTGACGCAGTACCGGCAGGCGCAGCAGGCCGACCTCCAGGCGACCATCGGCAATGTCTTCCAACTGCGCTTCGGAGGACAGTTTGACGATATCCATCGACACCCCTGGGCACTGTTCCAGCCAGGTGCTGATCCCGCGCAGTACCCGCCCACTCATCGGCACTGTGCTGGAGTGGCTCAGGCGCAGGGTGCCGAGCTGGCCGTGGCCGACCTGGGTCGCCAGTTCACTGGCCTTGTGCAACTCGCCCAGCAGGTTGCGCGCCCGTGGATAAAACGCCTCGCCGGCGGCGGTCAGTCTGGGTTGGCGGGCGGTGCGCTCGAACAGCGGGGTTTGCAGGATAATTTCCAGCTCCTTGATCTGCCGGCTAAGGGCCGATTGCGCGACAAACAGGCGCTCGGCGGCGGCGCTGAAGCTGCCGCTCTCGGCGATTTCGACGAAGTAACGCAGTTGCCGGGTGGAAATCACGAGTCATGCCTTTTCGAGATAGGTGGAGGGCTTGGAAGATATTAGTCGCAACCCATCCGCTTGGCTAAAGTGAGGGCCATCGCTGACAAGGAATATTGCATGAGCCTGGTTGAATTGATGGGGCAGTGGTCGTTCGGGACGCTGGACTGGTTGGTAATCGGCCTGGGGATTGCCCTGGCCTACATCGTGTTTGGCATCGCCGGCTTCGGCACGGCGCTGGTGGCCGGGCCGATCCTGATTATGTTTATGCCGCTGTCGAAGATCATCCCGCTGCTGGTGCTGCTGGATTTCGTCGCGGCCTTTGGCAACCTGCTGCAATCGCGGCGGGATGTGGTCAAGCCGGAGCTGTTGCGATTACTGCCGTGCATGGCGATTGGCTGCACCCTCGGCGTGATCTTCTTGCTCAACCTGCACTCGGACCTGCTGCTGCTGTTGATGGGCCTGTTTATCAGCACCTATGCCATCTACAGCCTGGCGGTAAGGGCCAAGCCCACGGCCCTGGCTGCCGGCTGGTCGGTCCCCATGGGCGTGGTGGGCGGATTGTTTGGTGCGTTGTTTGGCAGTGGCGGCTTTTTATATGCGATCTATCTGAACAGCCGCCTGCCCAAGGACGGCGCGCGGGCGACCCAAAGCGCGCTGATCAGCGCGAGCACGGTGGTGCGCCTGAGTCTGTTTTTGATCGCCGGGGTGTATGCCGAGTTGCCGCTGCTGATGTTGGCGGTGTGCCTGTTGCCGGCGATGGCCCTGGGGCTGTGGGCGGGGCGGCGATTGACCCTGCGCATGTCCCGTGAGGCGTTTGTGCGCTTGGTGACATGGTTGGTGCTGGCCAGTGGCATTGCCTTGATTGGGCGGTATTTGAGTACTTGACCTGTGGGTTTCAGGGATTAAGCTGCCGGGCTCTAGGGCCTCATCGCGGGCGAGCCCGCTCCCACATTGAAATGCAATCGAATGTGGGAGCGGCTTGCCCGCGATGGCGTCAGACGCCACACCGCAGGACTCCCATGAATTCCCAAAGCATCCTTGTCCCGAAAATCTCCACCTTGCCCGTCCACGAACCCCGCGCCCGGGCCATCGTGCGCTGGCTGGTGCGCAAGAACATCATCAAGGAAGAACTGACCACCTGCGGGCGCACCGGCAACCGCATGGGCTACGCCCTGGCCGACGGTGCCCGCGCCGTGGTGCTGCACCCCGAGGCGCTGCCGTTCAACGAGCCGGTCAATGGCCTGGAAATCATCTACAAACGCTGCATCTACACCCCGGCCAAGGGCTTTCTCGAAGAAGCCGGCTGCCCGGAATGCCTTAAAGAAGTCGGCGAGGCGCTGTTCGACAGCCTGGAAGACTGGATGCCCGGCCACACCGACAACTTCACCTGCCCGTTGTGTGGGCATGAAGATGACATCAACGGGTTTCTGTTCCTGCAGGAATGCGGCTTCTCCAACCTGGGCTTCATCTTCAACAACTGGGCGGAAGCGGGTTTCAAGCAGAGCTTTATCGACGGGTTTGCCGACTGGCTCGATCAGAAAATCAGCTGGGTCAAAGTCGAACTCTAGGAGCGCCCCGATCATTCCCGCGCTCCGCCTGGGAACGATCAGGGCCTGGAAATTCCCCATCTATCAGTATTACCAAGTTTGTCAGAGTTTTACGTTGAGGCCCGAGGGGTGTCTGAGTATAATGACGCGCTTCCATTTTCCCGCTCGGGAGCCCCCGCGATGCTGCGTATCAGCCAAGAAGCTCTGACATTCGACGACATTCTCTTAGTGCCCGGTTATTCCGAGGTGCTTCCTAACGAAGTCAGTCTCAAGACCCGCCTAACCCGTGGCATCGAGCTGAATATTCCCCTGGTTTCCGCTGCCATGGACACCGTCACCGAAGCCCGTTTGGCAATCGCCATGGCTCAGGAAGGCGGCATCGGCATCATCCACAAGAACATGACCATCGAGCAGCAAGCTGCCGAAGTGCGCAAGGTCAAGCGTTACGAAGCCGGTGTGGTGAAAGATCCAATCACCATCGAAGCCGACGCCACCGTACGCGACCTGTTCGACCTGACCCGCCTGCACAACATCTCCGGTGTTCCCGTGCTGCATGATGGTGACCTGGTCGGCATCGTCACTTCCCGTGACGTGCGCTTCGAAAACCGTCTTGAAGTCACCGTCCGTGAAGTGATGACGCCTAAAGAGCGCCTCGTCACGGTCAAGGAAGGCGCCGACAAGAACGATGTGCGTGAACTGCTGCACAAGCACCGCATCGAGCGCGTGCTGATCGTCGACGACAAGTTCGCCCTCAAAGGCATGATGACCGTCAACGACATCGAAAAAGCCAAGGCTTACCCGCTGGCCAGCAAGGATGACCAAGGTCGTCTGCGCGTTGGCGCCGCCGTTGGTACTGGTAAAGACACCGGCGACCGCGTTGCGGCCCTGGTCGCTGCCGGGGTTGACGTGGTGGTGGTCGACACCGCCCACGGTCACTCCAAAGGCGTGATCGACCGCGTGCGCTGGGTCAAGCAGAACTTCCCTGACGTACAGGTGATCGGCGGCAACATCGCCACCGGCGCAGCGGCCAAGGCCCTGGCCGAAGCGGGCGCTGACGCGGTCAAGGTCGGTATCGGCCCTGGCTCGATCTGCACCACGCGGATCGTCGCCGGTGTGGGCGTGCCGCAAATCAGCGCCATCGCCAATGTTGCCGCTGCCCTTGAAGGCACTGGCGTACCGTTGATCGCCGACGGCGGCATCCGTTTCTCCGGTGACCTGTCCAAGGCCATCGTAGCCGGTGCCTCCTGCGTGATGATGGGCTCGATGTTCGCCGGTACCGAAGAAGCGCCAGGCGAGATCGAACTGTTCCAGGGTCGCTCCTACAAGGCTTACCGTGGCATGGGTTCGCTGGGCGCCATGTCCCAGGCGCAAGGTTCCTCCGATCGTTACTTCCAGGACTCCTCGGCAGGCGCCGAGAAGCTCGTACCGGAAGGCATCGAAGGCCGTGTGCCGTACAAGGGCACCCTGAGCGCCATCATCCATCAACTGATGGGCGGCCTGCGTTCCTCGATGGGCTACACCGGCAGCGCCGACATCGAAGAAATGCGCACCAAGCCAGAGTTCGTACGGATCACCGGCGCCGGCATGGCTGAATCCCATGTCCACGACGTGCAGATCACCAAGGAAGCGCCAAACTACCGCGTAGGTTGAGGCTTCCAGCAAAACGTTAAGTAACCGGGGCTGTTCTTTCAGCCCCGAGTTGTTTCTGATTCATTAGACGAGACTGACTTCATGGCCCTCGACATTCACGCCCACCGCATCCTGATCCTCGACTTCGGTTCCCAGTACACCCAACTGATCGCCCGCCGCGTGCGTGAAATCGGTGTGTACTGCGAACTGCACCCGTTCGACATGGATGACGAAGCGATCCGCGAATTCGCCCCTAAAGGTGTCATCCTGGCCGGTGGCCCCGAGTCCGTGCACGAAGCCAACAGCCCGCGTTGCCCGCAAGCGGTGTTTGACCTGGGCGTGCCGGTCTTCGGTATCTGCTACGGCATGCAGACCATGGCCGAGCAACTGGGCGGCAAGGTTGAAGGTTCCGAACTGCGTGAATTCGGTTACGCCCGTGTCGACGTGGTCGGCAAGAGCCGCCTGCTGGACGGCATCGAAGACCACATCGACGCCGACGGCCTGTTCGGCCTCGACGTCTGGATGAGCCACGGTGACAAGGTCACCAAGATGCCGGAAGACTTCCACATCCTGGCCAGCACGCCGAGCTGCCCGATTGCCGGCATGTTCAACGACGAGCGCGGCTACTACGGCGTGCAGTTCCACCCGGAAGTGACCCACACCAAGCAGGGCGGCCGCATCCTGTCGCGCTTCATCCTCGACATCTGCCAGTGCGAAGCCCTGTGGACCCCGTCGAAGATCGCTGAAGACGCCATCGCCAACGTGCGTGCCCAGGTCGGTACTGACAACGTCCTGCTCGGCCTGTCCGGCGGCGTTGACTCCTCCGTAGTTGCTGCGCTGCTGCACAAGGCCATCGGCGACCAACTGACTTGCGTATTCGTCGACAACGGCCTGCTGCGCCTGCACGAAGGCGAGCAAGTGATGGCCATGTTCGCCGAGAACATGGGCGTCAAGGTGATCCGCGCCAACGCCGAAGATCAGTTCCTCAACAACCTGGCCGGCGAATCCGACCCAGAGAAGAAGCGCAAGATCATCGGTCGCACCTTCATCGACGTCTTCGATGCCCAGTCCAACAAACTGGACAACATCAAGTACCTCGCCCAGGGCACCATCTACCCCGACGTGATCGAGTCGGCCGGCGCCAAGAGCGGCAAGGCCCACGTGATCAAGTCCCACCACAACGTGGGTGGCCTGCCTGAGGAAATGAACCTCAAGCTGGTAGAACCGCTGCGCGAACTGTTCAAGGACGAAGTTCGTCGTCTGGGCCTGGAACTGGGCCTGCCGTACGACATGGTCTACCGCCACCCATTCCCAGGCCCGGGCCTGGGCGTGCGCATCCTCGGTGAAGTGAAAAAGGAATACGCCGACCTGCTGCGTCGTGCCGACCACATCTTCATCGAAGAACTGCGCAAGGCCGACTGGTACCACAAAGTCAGCCAGGCCTTCGTCGTGTTCCAGCCGGTGAAATCGGTTGGGGTGGTCGGCGATGGCCGTCGCTACGCCTGGGTCGTGGCCCTGCGTGCCGTAGAAACCATCGACTTCATGACCGCCCGCTGGGCACACCTGCCGTACGAACTGCTGGAGACTGTCAGCGGCCGTATCATCAATGAAATCGAAGGTATCTCGCGCGTGACGTATGACGTGTCGAGCAAGCCGCCGGCGACGATTGAGTGGGAATGATCAGGCGTCCGGCACTGACCGGCACCCTCTAGCAAAAAGTACCCTGAAGCCCGCTTAATTGCGGGCTTTTGGTAATGGGTTACCGGCGGCCTTCGCACACCGGTGATTCGCCGATGCGGCCTTCCTTGCACAGGTCGATGTTATCTGTGCGCTTGAAACCGGCGTCTTTCATGCAATAAAACTGCGTGAGTACCTGGTCAATCGGCGTCCTGTCCCCTGTCCCTGTCAGGTTGGTATAGCCGCAGGCGGTCATAGCACTCTTGACGCCTTCTTCAGACACTCCGATCTTCTTCCAATTGGTAAATTCCGGCGGCGGAGGTTGAAAGCCCCTGCCTGTGCAGCCAATCAATAACACAGCGCAAAAACTCAGCAACAGGCTCTTCGTGAGCATGGCGTTCTTCCTCATGGTTTGGCTCGGATATCGTATGCGTCGTATCAGCGAGCTTGTCGAGGTAGTGTCGAGGGCTGCTCAGGAGTAACTAGAAAAACTCATCCAACAGGCAGTAAAAAGCCATTCGCTGCTCATCAGGTTCCACACCATACCTCTCAAAGAACGGCCTGACCCATTCCTGCCCCAAGTTGCGCTCCACACTGCGGGCCGCCAGGGCCAGATCTTGATAACGGTCACTGACCCCCAGGCGGCCGCAGTCGATAAAACCACTGAAGTGACCGCCCGCTGCCATGAAGTTCGGCAGGCAGGCGTCGCCGTGGGTTACCACCAAGTCATGGATGGTGGGCCGTGTCGACAGGAGTTCGGCGAACACATCGGTGGCGCTACGTCCCAATCGCTCATCGTCGAAGTCCGTTACATCAATCAGCCCGGCGTTGATATGTGCCTGGGCGACGGTGATGCGCAGTTCCAGGGTGTGATCGAAGGGGCATTGCGCCACGGGGATCTGGTGCAATGTACGCAGGGCGTTGGCCAGGATGTCGATGATCTGCGCGGCAGAAAGGTCACTGCTACTGGCCAGGTCCTGTCCCGGGATGGCGCTCATCAGCAGCCAGTGGTGATGGTTTTCCTGCACCTCATCCAGCACCACCGGCGCCGGCAGGCCCTGCTGTTGCAGCCAGTGAAGGCGCTCGATTTCATCGGCAAGCTCGGCGTGTTCTACGAGGGGCTCGGCCTTCAGGAACAGGTCCGTGCCGTTGTCCCTGCGTAGCCGGAAGACGTCAGCCCGCGACTCGCCGATGGCCTGCTGCTCGATCAGCGCATGGGGGAACTGTTCACGCCATTTGTTTGGAATATTCACAGGGCTTTTCCTCTTTCCTGCTTCAGCGCCGTGCAATATCCGAGAAGTAAAACTTATCCAGCGTATGCCGCGACTCGGTGTATTCGAACTGCCGCCCGTCCTGCAAAAATGTCTGGTTGCTCACCACAATCACATGGCTCTGGCCGTCGAGGTCCAGGTGCGCCTGGTCGTCCTTGCTGCGGGGCAGGGCTTCGATGGTGCGCTGGGCGTAGCTGATCTGCAGATGCAGGGTCTGTTCGATGAAGGCGTAGATCGACTGCTCGGCAATCGCCTGGTCCAATCCGGGGATCAGTTCGGCGACGAAGTGGTTGATGTCGAGGATCACCCGTTTGCCGCCAATGCGCCGCACCCGCTTGATGCGGGTAATCAGGGTGCCGGGCTCGGCCTCGATATGTTGCAGCAGCGAGCCTTCCAGCGGGAGTTGGGTGAACTCGACCACTTCGGTGCGTACGTCATCGCCCAGGTCGGCGTGGGTTTCGTGGAAGCTGACGATGCCGCCCAGTTGAAACTCAATCGGGTTGGGCGACAGCACGAAGGTGCCCTTGCCATGGATTTTTTGCGCGAACCCACGCTCCTGCAATTGCTCGATGGCCCGACGCACGGTGCCGCGGCTGGCCTGGTAGGTGTCCATCAATTCGGTTTCGGAGGGCAGGCGCGTGCCGCGTTGCAGGCGTTCGGTGGTGATGCTGGCAAGCAGATCGGTGTAGATCTGGTTGTATTTACTCATGGAGAGGGCTCTGTGCCGCGTTTGCGTTCAAGGCAGGAACCTTAGTGGCAGAGGCGGGCTTTGTCCATTGGCCCCTTGGAAAGCAGTGGGCGACTATTTTTGTAACTCGTACAGACGAGTTGTTGCTTTAACTCGTCTGTACGAGTACTTTTGCCCTCGGCATGCTGCCAATAACAAGAATCTAAAGTGGAAGAACAAGCATGAGCCACGACTATTCCAACATCGCCCGCGAGATTCTCCAGAACCTCGGGGGCAGCGATAACCTTGAGCAGGCGGCCCACTGCGTGACGCGCCTGCGCCTGGCCCTCAAGGACCCGAGCCTGGTCAACGGCAGTGCGTTGAACCAGGTCGACCTGGTCAAGGGCTCGTTCTTCACCGGCGGTCTGTTCCAGATCGTCATCGGCCCCGGCGAAGTCGAAAAGGTCTACGCCGCCCTGCGCGAGCAGACTGGCCTGGCCGCCGCCACCATTGCCGATGTGAAGAAGAAGGGCGCCGACAAGACCAACGCCATGCAGCGCCTGGTGCGGGTGTTCTCCGATGTGTTCATGCCGATCCTGCCGGCGCTGATCATTGCCGGCCTGCTGATGGGCATCAACAACCTGATGGGCGCCAAGGGCATGTTCATCGAGGGCCAGACCTTGCTCGAGGCTTATCCGAACCTGGATGGCCTGTGGAGCCTGATCAACCTGATGGCCAACACCTCGTTTGTGTTCCTCCCGGCGCTGGTGGGCTGGTCGGCGGCCAAGCGCTTTGGCGGCAGTGAAATCCTCGGCATCGTGCTTGGCCTGATGCTGGTTCATCCGGACTTGCTCAACGCCTGGAACTACGGCAAGGCGGTGGCCGGGCTCGACGGCCAGAGCCTGCCGTACTTCGATATTCTGGGCTGGTTCCAGATCGAGAAGGTCGGCTATCAAGGCCAGATCCTGCCGATTCTGATGGCCGCCTACGTTATGAGCGTGATTGAAAAATGGCTGCGGGCGCGGGTGCCGAATGCCATTCAATTGCTCGTCGTGCCGATCACCACCATCGTCGTCACCGGCGTGTTGGCCCTGGCAATCATCGGCCCGGTGACCCGGCACCTCGGCATCCTGATCACCGAAGGCGTGGTCACTCTGTTTGACCTGGCGCCAATGGTGGGCGGGGCGATTTTCGGCCTGCTGTATGCGCCGCTGGTGATTACCGGCATGCACCACATGTTCCTTGCCGTGGACCTGCAGCTGATCTCGACCCAGGGCGGCACGTTTATCTGGCCGATGATTGTCATGTCCAACCTGGCCCAGGGCAGCGCGGCCCTCGGGGTGTTCTACATGAGCCGCAATGCGCGGGACAAAAGCATGGCCTCGACCTCGGCGATTTCCGCTTACTTCGGCATCACTGAACCGGCGATGTTTGGGGTGAACCTGCGCTTCAAGTTCCCGTTCTATGCCGCCCTGCTGGGCTCGGCCCTGGGCAGCATTTTCCTCTCGCTGAACAAGGTGCAGGCCTCGGCCATCGGCGTGGGCGGCCTGCCCGGATTTATTTCGATCGTGCCGCAATCCATCGCGATGTTTGTGATCGGCATGGTCATCGCGATTGTCGTGCCGTTTGTTCTGACCTGTGGGTTGAGCATGAAAATTGTTCGGCCGGGTTATCGCGTCGCCTGATAGATCGCCATCGCAGGCAAGCCAGCTCCCACATCTGGAATGCGTTCCTCTGTGGGAGCCGGGCTTGCCCGCGATGAGGCCCGCAAGACCAGCACACCACTCTACTGAAGGAGCCCACCATGCAAGACTGGCAACACTCGGTGATCTACCAGATCTACCCCAAAAGCTTCCACAGCCATGCGGGTAACGCCACCGGTGACCTGCTGGGCATCGTGGACAAACTCGACTACCTCCAGTGGCTGGGCGTCGATTGCCTGTGGATCACCCCGTTCCTGCGCTCGCCCCAGCGCGACAATGGCTATGACATCAGCGACTACTACGCCATCGACCCCAGCTACGGGACCATGGCCGACTGCGACCTGCTGATCAGCGAAGCGGCCAAGCGCGGCATCAAGCTGATGCTCGATATCGTGGTCAACCACACCTCCATCGAGCACGAGTGGTTCCAGCAGGCGCGCAGCAGCCTCGACAACCCGTACCGCGACTTCTACATCTGGCGCGACCAGCCCAATAACTGGGAATCCAAGTTCGGCGGCTCGGCCTGGGAATACGAGGCGCAGACCGGCCAGTACTTCCTGCACCTGTTCGACCACACCCAGGCCGACCTCAATTGGGACAACCCCAAGGTGCGCGCCGAAGTCTACAAACTCATGCGCTTCTGGCGTGACAAGGGCGTGGGCGGCTTCCGTCTGGACGTGATCAACCTGATCTCCAAACCGGCGGATTTTCCCGAAGACAACAGCGACGGCCGGCGCTTCTACACCGATGGGCCGAACGTACATGCCTACCTGCAGGAAATGCACCGCGAAGTGTTCGAGGGCCACGCACTGATCAACGTCGGCGAGATGTCCTCCACCAGCCTCGAACACTGCATTCGCTACTCGCGACCAGAGTCGAAAGAGCTGTCGATGACCTTCAACTTTCATCACCTGAAAGTCGACTACCCCAACCTGCAAAAGTGGGTGCGCGCCGACTTCGACTTCCAGCAACTCAAACGGATTTTCTCCGACTGGCAACTGGGCATGCAGGCCGGGGGCGGCTGGAACGCGTTGTTCTGGTGCAACCATGATCAGCCGCGGGTGGTCTCGCGCTTTGGCGATGACGGCGAATACCGCGTGGTCTCGGCCAAGATGCTCGCCACGGCCTTGCACTTCCTCCAGGGCACGCCGTTTGTGTACCAGGGCGAAGAGCTGGGCATGACCAATCCGGGCTTCGACAGCATCGAGCAGTACCGTGATGTCGAGACCCTGAACATCTACCGCCTCAAGCGCGATGCCGGTGAGTCCGAGGCCTCGAGCATGGCCGCGATCAAGCAGAAATCCCGCGATAACGGCCGCACCCCGATGCAGTGGGATAGCAGCCAGGCCAATGCCGGTTTCAGCCGCGCTGAACCGTGGATCGGCATCCCGGCCAATGCGGCGCAGATCAATGTCCAGAGCCAGCTGGATGACCCGGATTCGGTGCTGCATCACTACCGCGCGCTGATCGCCTTGCGGCGCCTTGAGCCGCTGATTCAAGAAGGCGTCTACCGCCAACTGCTGCAGGACCACGACAAGGTCTGGGCGTACCTGCGTGAAGGCCATGGCGAGCGCCTGTTGGTGCTGAACAACTTCTATGGCCAGCCCTGCGAAATCCAGTTGCCCAACAACCTGATCAGCGCGGCGAGTGAGCAACGCCTGCTGATCAGCAACTACCCCGACTGCCCGGTACCCACGGACACGGTCATCTTGCGTCCTTACGAGTCTTTTGTGCTGCACCTGACCGACTGAAACATCCCCTTTTCAGGCGCCGGCTTGCCGGCCCCGACAGGGAAAAAATAAGAAAAAATAATGGAGCGCTTCATGAAAACAACAATAAAGCTGGGCCTCGTTGCATCCTGTCTGACCCTGCCCCTGGCGGCGCATGCCCTGGAGTTTGCCGGCTACCTGCGCAGCGGCGCCGGCACCTCGACCGGCAGCGGCCCGCAGCAATGTTTCCAACTGCCCGGCGCCCAATCCAAATACCGCCTGGGCAACGAATGCGAACAATATGCCGAGCTGGAGTTGCGCCAGGACCTGTTCACCCTGGATGACGGCTCGGTGCTGAGCGTGGATGCCATGGCCTCGCTGTACAACAAGTACGACCGCGAGCTGAAGTTCCAAGGCGAAAACAACGGCTCGGCGCGCATGCCGCAGATGTATGCGCAGTGGTCGAATATGCCTAGCCTCAATGGCGGCTCATTGTGGGCCGGCCGGCGCTACTACAAACGTAATGACATCCATATTTCCGACTTCTACTACTGGAACCAGAGCGCCACCGGCGGTGGCATCGAGGACGTGCTGATCGGCGATCTGAAATACAGCTACGCCCTGTCGCGCAAGGACAACCTGTACCAGAAGGAATACGCCACCCGTCACGACTTCAACGTCGCAGGCTTCAAGACCAACCCCGGCGGCGAGCTGGAGCTGGGCCTGAGCTATATCGAACAGGCGGGCGGGCGCGACACCCACAGTGGCTGGGCCCTCACTGCGCAGCATGTGCAGGCCGCGTTCCTCGGTGGCAAGAACAAGTTCGCCCTGCAGTACGGCGAAGGGCCGGGCACTGGCCTTGGCTACACCGGCAACACGGCACTGGAGCGCAGCAGCAAAAGCTACCGCGCGGTGGAGTTTTTCGACTGGCAAGTGACCCCGCGTTTTGGCGGCCAGGTCGAGGCGGTGTACCAGAAAGACGTGCGCCCCGGCAGCCAGGACCAGACCTGGATGTCCATCGGTGTGCGCCCGGCGTATGCCATCAGCGAGCAGTTCAAGCTGGTCACCGAACTGGGGCATGATCAGGTCGACGCCAGCGGCGGCACGCGCAAACTCAGCAAATTCACCTTCGCCCCGACCTGGTCGCCCAAAGGCCCGGATTTCTGGGCGCGGCCGGAGGTGCGTTTGTACTACACCTATGCCACCTGGAACGAAGCGGCCAAGCGCGCGGCCAATGAACTGGCGGCGGGTTCGGCGTTGTCCGACACCGGCTCCTACGGCACCGCGCGGCATGGCTCCAACTTCGGTGTGCAGGTCGAATACTGGTGGAAATAAACACCGGCTTTATGTGGGAGCCGGGCTTGCCCGCGATACCGGCGGCTCGGTGTTCCAGTGCAACCGTATTGATGCAATCGCAGGCAAGCCAGCTCCCACTGGGGCCCATTTCACCCCGGGATTTGTACTCGGCCGATGATTTTTACAGAACCAAACAGCAGGTGATGTCATGACCACAACTCAACCCCTGGAACTGCTGGCGCCCCTGGCGGGTGTGCTGTTGCCCCTGGACCAGGTGCCGGATCCGGTGTTCTCCAGTCGCCTGATCGGCGATGGCGTGTGTATCGACCCCACCTCGCAGACCCTCTGCGCGCCGCTGGCCGGGGTGATCAGCAATGTCCAGGACAGTGGGCATGCGGTCAGCGTCACCGACGACCACGGCGTGCAGGTGCTGATGCATATCGGCCTGGATACCGTGAACCTGGCGGGCAAGGGTTTCACCCGGCTGGTCGAGGAAGGCCAGCGGGTCGAGGCGGGTCAGCCGTTGATCGAGTTTGATGCCGACTTTATCGCGCTCAATGCCCGCAGCTTGCTGACCCTGATGCTGGTGGTCAGCGGCGAGCCATTTGTGCTGCTGGCGACGGACACCGGGCTAGTCACCGCCGGGCAACCGTTGCTGCGGGTGACCCCGGCAATCCGTGCGGCCAACGACGAGGAAGAGGAGGGCGACGCACTGTTTTCCAAACCCCTCACGCTGCCCAATGCCAACGGCTTGCATGCCCGCCCGGCGGCGGTGCTGGCCCAGGCGGCGAAGGGCTTCAATGCGAGCATCTGCCTGCACAAGCAAACCCAGAGCGCCAACGCCAAGTCCCTGGTGGCGATCATGGCGTTGCAGACGGTGCAGGGCGATACCTTGCAAGTCAGCGCCGCGGGGCAGGACGCCGAGGCGGCGATTCAGGCGCTGGTCGCGCTGTTGCTGGAGGGCTGTGGCGAAACCTTAGCGGTGCTGGCCGAGGAGGTTAAACCGGTCGCGCCGCTGTCGTCGGCGAGCGTGTTGCGCGGCGTCTGTGCGTCGCCCGGTTCGGCGTTTGGCCAAGTGGTGCAGGTGGCCGAGCCGCAGCTGAATATGCCTGAAGAAGGGGCTGGCGAGGCGCTGGAACGGGCCGCCCTGGAACGTGGCTTGCGCGCTGCAACCCAGGCGCTGCAGGCGTTGCAGGACAAGCCCGGCGGCAGTGCCCAGGTAGAGATTTTCCGTGCCCATCAGGAATTGCTCGAAGACCCGACCCTGCTTGAACAAGCCCACGCCCTGCTCGCCGAAGGCAAGAGCGCCGCGTTTGCCTGGAACAGCGCCACACTCGCTACCGCCGGGCTGTTCGAGCAATCAGGCAGCCCCCTGCTGGCCGAACGCGCCGCCGACATGGCGGATGTTGGCCAGCGTGTGCTCAAGCTGATCCTCGGGGTTAAAGACGGCGCCTGGGAGTTGCCGGAGCAGGCCATCCTGATTGCCGAGCAATTGACCCCCTCGCAAACCGCCAGCCTCGATCCGGGCAAGGTGTTGGGGTTTATCACCGTGGCCGGAGGGGCCACCAGCCACGTCGCCATTCTTGCTCGCGCCCTGGGCTTGCCGGCGATGTGCGGTGTGTCGGCCCAGGTCCTGGCGTTGCCCGATGGCAAGCCCGTGTTGCTGGACGCCGACAAAGGCGAACTGCACCTCGACCCGGACCTGGCGGTGATCGAGACGCTGCGGGCTGCGCGCGAGCAGCAGGTTGTGCGCCACCAGCGCGATCTGCAGCAGGCCGCCTTGGCCGCCACCACTCGCGATGGTCATCATATTGAGGTGACCGCCAACGTCGCTTCGCTGCAGGAGGTGCAGCAAGCCCTGGTCCTGGGGGCCGAGGGGGTCGGGCTGTTGCGCTCGGAGTTTCTCTACCTGGACCGCAACCGCGCGCCGAGCCCGCAGGAACAGGCCCAGACCTACAGCGCCATTGCCGGTGTCCTGGGCACCGAGCGCAATCTGGTGGTACGCACGCTGGATGTGGGCGGTGACAAACCCTTGGCCTATGTGCCGATGGACAGCGAGACCAACCCCTTTCTTGGCCTGCGCGGCATTCGCCTGTGCCTGGAGCGCCCGCAACTGTTGCGCGAGCAGTTCCGCGCAATCCTTGCCAGCGCGGGCCTGGCGCGGCTGCATATCATGTTGCCGATGGTCAGCCTGTTGTCGGAGCTGCATCAGGCCCGGCAGATCCTCGAAGAGGAAGCGCTGGCCCTGGGGCTTACCGAACTGCCGAAGCTGGGGATCATGATTGAGGTGCCGTCGGCGGCATTGATGGCGGATGTGTTTGCGCCCCATGTGGACTTTTTCTCGATCGGCACCAATGACCTGACCCAATACACCCTGGCCATGGACCGCGACCACCCGCGCCTGGCCAGCCAGGCCGACAGCTTTCACCCGGCGGTGCTGCGCCTGATCGCCACCACGGTCAAGGCCGCCCATGCCCATGGCAAGTGGGTGGGTGTGTGTGGCGCGCTGGCGTCCGAAACACTGGCGGTGCCGATGTTGATCGGGCTGGGGGTGGACGAGTTGTCCGTCAGCGTACCGTTGATCCCGAGTATCAAGGCCACCGTGCGTGACCTGGACCTGGCGGACTGCCAACTGATCGCCCACCAGGTGTTGAATCTGGAAGAGGCCGCCCAGGTGCGCGAGGCCCTGAGCCTGTACCACGCAGCAACCGTCGAAACCTCATTGGTTGTGGAGAACTGAATATGTTCGAGAAATTGCAGCAGGCGTTCTGGAAAGCCCTGACCCCGGACCTGGTGGCGGAAACGCTGGTTGCCGAGCCGAAGGCTGACGGCATGTTGGCGCCGGCGGTGCTGAGTGCATTGGGTGGGGCGGCGAATCTCAAGACACAGCAGCGGGTGGCGTTGACGCGGACCCGCGTGCAGCTACAGAACCCAGCACTAGTGGACGAGGCGGCGCTGAAGGCGGCGGGTATCACGGCGGTGATGGTGCTGGCGGGCGGGGTGGTGCATCTGATCACTGGCCTATAGAACACCACAAAATAAATGTGGGAGAGGGCTTGCCCGCTCCCACATTGGGTTTTGTGCTGTCTGATCGGACCCGGGGGTCAGAGTTGGGGGGTATCTTGCGGCGGCTTGGTCTTGTCCACGCCCGGCACATGCAGGTTGCCTTCCACCATCTGGTTGCCCTCCAGCTGCGGCTGGGTCACCCAGGTCAGGATGTCGTAATAACGGCGGATGTTGGCCACGAAGTGCACCGGCTCGCCGCCCCGGGCGTAGCCGTAGCGGGTCTTGCTGTACCACTGCTTCTGCGACAGGCGCGGCAGCATTTTCTTCACGTCCAGCCACTTGTTCGGGTTCAGGCCTTCCTTTTGCGCCAGCTTGCGCGCGTCATCCAGGTGACCGCCGCCGACGTTATAGGCTGCCAGGGCAAACCAGGTGCGGTCAGGTTCGAGAATCTTGTCGTCCAGTTCGCTCTTGATCATCGCCAGGTACTTGGCGCCACCCTTGATGCTCTGCCGCGCATCCAGGCGGTTGGACACGCCCATGGCCTGGGCGGTGTTCTGGGTCAGCATCATCAGGCCGCGCACGCCGGTCTTGGAAGTGACGGTCGGTTGCCACAGCGATTCCTGGTAACCAATGGCTGCCAGTAGCCGCCAATCGACCTTTTCTTCCTTGGCCGAGGTCTTGAAGAACTTCTCGTACTTGGGCAGGCGCTGCTGCAAGTGCTGGGCAAAGGTGTAGGCGCCGACGTAACCCAGTACATCGACATGCCCGTAATAACGATCCTTGAGGCGTTGCAGGGTGCCGTTCTTCTCGACCTTGTCGAGGTAGCTGTTGACCTCGTTGAGCAGGCTGTTGTCTTCACCGGCAGCCACGGCCCAGCTCTGGTTGCTGGCGTTGCCCAGATCGAAGGCCACCCGCACGTTGGGGAAGTACACCTGGTTCATCGCCACTTCATTGGAGTCGACCAGGGTCAGGTCGATCTGCCCTTCATCGACCATGCGCAGCAGGTCGACCACTTCAACGGCATCGGACTCTTCGTACTCAATCGCAGGATTCTGCTTTTTCAGCTCGGCCAGTTGCTCGGCATGGGTGCTGCCCTTGAGCACCATGATCTTTTTGCCCACCAGGTCGGCCGCATTGGTGGGGCGGGATTGGCCGTTGCGATAGATGATCTGCGGGGTGACTTCCAGGTACGCATGGGAAAAGCGCACCTGTTGTTTACGCTGCTCGCTGCTGACCAGGCCAGCGGCGGCCAATACCGGACCGTTGGGTTTGCCCAACTGGTCGAACAGGTCATCGAGGTTGTCGGCGGTCTCGATTTCAAGCTTGACCCCCAGGTCGTCGGCAAAGCGCTTGACCAGTTCGTATTCGAAACCGGTTTCGCCGTTGCGGTCCTGGAAATAGGTGGCCGGGCTGTTTCGGGTGACCACCCGCAATACGCCATCCTCCTTGATTCGCTCGAGCGTGCTGGGCTTATCAACACAGGCGCTGAGCATCAGGAAGAGTCCGGTGGCGAGGAGCCATTTGGCACATCGCGGGCGCAAAGCAGTTGGGGAGAACATCTGGGCAGTATACGCAAACGGCCCACGGCGCCATATCTCGACAGCATGGGAGTTGTCTGCTAGCGCCTGCGAAACTGTGCTGCAGCCCGCAGAAACGTGGCCTGGGGCGCAATGGTGAGGGTGAAAATAACTGCGTCGGCCACCCTGGAAAACGCCCCGATACCGTGCAATCTGTGCCAACTGACGTTCGGCAGCGGCCAGCGGCACCGTTTCGGGTGCCGTTGGCGCAGGTTTACGCTAGAATGCACGGCCTCAAAGCACACCCCCTTCCCGAGGCTGTCCCGAAGATGTTGATCCTGCGCGGCGCTCCTGCCCTTTCTGCCTTTCGCCACAGCAAACTCCTTGAGCAACTGAGCCAGAAGGTTCCAGCTGTCACTGGCTTGTATGCTGAATTTGCTCACTTCGCCGACGTTAACGGCGTTTTGACCGCCGACGAACAGCAAGTGCTGGCACGCCTTCTGAAGTACGGCCCCAGCGTTCCCGTTCAAGAGCCGACTGGCCGCTTGTTCCTGGTTCTGCCACGGTTCGGCACCATCTCGCCCTGGTCGAGCAAGGCCAGCGATATCGCCCGCAACTGTGGCCTGGAAAAAATCCAGCGCCTGGAACGCGGGATCGCCTTCTACGTGGCTGGCCAGTTCAGCGATGCCGAAGCCGAGCTGATTGCCAGCAGCCTGCACGACCGCATGACCCAGATCATCGTCAGCCAGCTGGAACAGGCTGCCGGCCTGTTCAGCCATGCCGAGCCCAAGCCGCTGACCGCGATTGACGTGCTCGGCGGTGGCCGCGCCGCCCTCGAGAAGGCCAACACCGAGCTGGGCCTGGCCCTGGCCGAAGACGAGATCGACTACCTGGTCAACGCCTTCAACGGTTTGCAGCGCAACCCCCACGACATCGAACTGATGATGTTCGCCCAGGCTAACTCCGAGCACTGCCGCCACAAGATTTTCAACGCCAGTTGGGATATCGACGGCCAGAGCCAGGAAAAAAGCCTGTTCGGCATGATCAAGAACACCTACGTGATGCACAGCGAAGGCGTTCTGTCGGCTTATAAAGACAACGCCTCGGTGATCGTCGGCTCTGTCGCCGGCCGTTTCTTCCCGGACCCGGAAACCCGCCAGTACGGCGCGGTGCAAGAGCCGGTGCACATCCTGATGAAGGTTGAAACCCACAACCACCCGACCGCGATTGCCCCGTTCCCGGGCGCAGCCACCGGCTCGGGCGGCGAGATCCGCGACGAGGGCGCCACCGGCCGTGGCGCCAAGCCCAAGGCGGGCCTGACCGGTTTCACCGTGTCCAACCTGCAGATCCCAGGCTTCGAACAGCCGTGGGAAGTGCCATACGGCAAGCCTGAGCGCATTGTTACCGCACTCGACATCATGATCGAAGGCCCGCTCGGCGGCGCCGCGTTCAACAACGAATTCGGACGTCCGGCCCTGACCGGTTATTTCCGTACCTTCGAGCAGTCCATCACCACCCCCCGTGGCGATGAAGTGCGCGGTTACCACAAGCCGATCATGTTGGCCGGCGGTATGGGCAACATCCGTGAAGACCACGTGCAGAAGGGCGAGATCCTCGTCGGCTCGAAGCTGATCGTGCTCGGTGGCCCGGCCATGTTGATCGGCCTGGGCGGCGGCGCGGCTTCCTCCATGGCCACCGGCACCAGCTCGGCGGACCTGGACTTCGCTTCTGTTCAGCGCGAAAACCCTGAGATGGAACGCCGTTGCCAGGAAGTCATCGACCGTTGCTGGCAGTTGGGTGACAAGAACCCCATCAGCTTTATCCACGACGTCGGCGCCGGCGGTTTGTCCAACGCCTTCCCGGAACTGGTCAATGACGGCGACCGTGGTGGCCGTTTCGAACTGCGCAATATTCCAAACGACGAGCCGGGCATGGCCCCGCACGAAATCTGGAGCAACGAATCCCAGGAACGTTACGTACTGGCGGTCGGCCCTGAAGACTTCGCGCGCTTCCAGGCCATCTGCGAACGCGAGCGTTGCCCGTTTGCCGTGGTCGGCGAAGCCACTGCCGAGCCGCAACTGACCGTGACCGACAGCCACTTCGGCAACAGCCCGGTGGACATGCCCCTCGAAGTGCTGCTGGGCAAGGCCCCGCGCATGCACCGTTCGGCGGTACGTGAAGCCGAGCTGGGCGATGATTTCGACCCAAGCAGCCTGGACCTGACCGACAGCATCGAGCGCGTGCTGCACCACCCGGCCGTGGCGAGCAAAAGCTTCCTGATCACCATCGGCGACCGCACCATCACCGGTCTGGTTGCCCGTGACCAGATGGTCGGCCCATGGCAGGTACCGGTGGCTGACGTTGCCGTGACCGCCACCAGCTTTGATGTGTACACCGGTGAAGCCATGGCCATGGGCGAGCGTACCCCGCTGGCCCTGCTGGACGCCCCGGCATCGGGCCGCATGGCCATTGGTGAAACCATCACCAACATCGCCGCATCGCGTATTGGCAAGCTGTCCGATATCAAGCTGTCGGCCAACTGGATGTCTGCTGCCGGCCACCCCGGCGAAGATGCGCGCCTGTACGACACCGTCAAGGCAGTCGGCATGGAGCTGTGCCCGGAACTGGGGATCACCATTCCGGTGGGCAAGGACTCCATGTCCATGGCCACCCGTTGGAACGATGAAGGCACCGACAAGAGCGTTACCTCGCCGCTGTCGCTGATCGTCACCGGCTTTGCGCCAGTCACCGATGTCCGCCAGACCCTGACCCCGCAACTGCGCATGGACAAGGGCACCACCGACCTGATCCTGATCGACCTCGGTCGTGGCCAGAACCGCATGGGCGCCTCGATCCTTGCCCAGACCCACGGCAAGCTCGGCAAGCAGGCGCCGGACGTCGATGACGCCGAAGACCTCAAAGCCTTCTTCGCCGTGATCCAGGGCCTGAATGCCGATGGCCACCTGCTGGCTTACCACGACCGTTCTGACGGTGGTTTGCTGACCAGCGTCGTGGAAATGGCCTTCGCCGGTCACTGCGGCCTGAGCCTGAACCTCGACGGCCTGGCGGAAACTTCCGCTGACATCGCTGCCATCCTGTTCAACGAAGAGTTGGGCGCGGTCATCCAGGTGCGCCAGGACGCCACCCCGGACGTGCTTGCACAGTTCAGCGCCGCTGGCCTGGGCGACTGCGTGGCCGTGGTCGGCCAGCCGATCAACAACGGTGTGATCAACATCGTGTTCAACGGCGACACCGTGTTTGAAGGCCAGCGCCGCCTGCTGCAACGCCAGTGGGCCGAGACCAGCTATCAGATCCAGCGCCTGCGCGATAACGTCGCCTGTGCCGAGCAGGAATTCGACGTGATCCTGGAAGAAGACAACCCGGGCCTGAGCACCAAGCTCAGCTTCGACGTCAACCAGGACATCGCCGCGCCGTACATCAAGAAAGGCATCCGCCCACAGGTTGCCGTGCTGCGTGAGCAGGGCGTCAACGGCCAGGTGGAAATGGCGGCCGCGTTCGACCGTGCCGGCTTCAATGCGATTGACGTGCACATGAGCGATATCCTCGCCGGTCGTGTTGACCTCAATGAGTTCAAGGGCCTGGTGGCCTGCGGCGGTTTCTCCTACGGCGACGTGCTGGGTGCCGGCGAAGGCTGGGCCAAGTCGGCCCTGTTCAACAGCCGTGCCCGCGATGCGTTCCAGGGTTTCTTCGAGCGTAACGACAGCTTCACCCTGGGTGTGTGCAACGGTTGCCAGATGATGTCCAACCTTCACGAACTGATCCCGGGCAGCGAGTTCTGGCCGCACTTTGTGCGTAACCGTTCCGAGCAGTTCGAGGCCCGTGTGGCCATGGTGCAGGTGCAGGAATCGAACTCGATCTTCCTGCAAGGCATGGCCGGTTCGCGCATGCCAATCGCCATCGCCCACGGTGAAGGCCATGCCGAGTTCGCCAGCGAAGAAGCGCTGCTCGAAGCCGACCTGTCCGGCACCGTGGCCCTGCGCTTTGTCGACAACCACGGCAAGGTCACCGAAAACTACCCGGCCAACCCGAACGGCTCGCCGCGCGGGATCACCGGGCTGACCAGCCGCGACGGTCGTGTGACCATCATGATGCCGCACCCGGAGCGTGTGTTCCGCGCGGTGCAGAACTCGTGGCGCCCGGAAGAGTGGAACGAAGACGGTGCGTGGATGCGCATGTTCCGTAACGCTCGTGTGTGGGTGAACTAAGGCCGTGTACAAGCTCAGCTTCTTTGTGCCCGACAGCCATGTGGAGGCGGTGAAAAGCGCCGTCTTCGCGGCCGGTGGCGGGCGCATCGGCAACTACGACAGCTGTGCCTGGCAAGTGCTGGGCCAGGGCCAATTCCGCCCGATGGACGGCAGCCAGCCGTTTATCGGGCAGGTGGGCCAGGTCGAAGTGGTTGAAGAATGGAAGGTTGAGCTGGTGGTGGCTGATGAGTTGATCAAGGCAGTTGTCGCTGCGTTGAAGCTCAGCCACCCCTATGAAACACCGGCTTATGAGGTGTGGCAGCTGGCGGATTTCTGATCGGCCGGCTGCAGACAGAAAACCCGCTGGGCCGACTTGGCCAGCGGGTTTTTTTGTGGGCGATCATGCCGCCATGGGCAAGCCTCAATCACTCACGGTGCGGGCACCAGCCCCACTTCAGCCTTCAAGGCGCTGATCAACAGGTTTTCGTAGCTGAACCGCTTGCCCTGCATCGGCTCCCAGCGCTCGACATAAAACAGGCCGTTGTGGTCGACATTGATCGGTGTCGAGACGATTTCCCCGCTGCGGGAACGATGCAGCAGGTTGCTCTGCGCCGGCGACGGGCGTTCGATCAGGAACAGGCCGGGACGGTTCAGGCGTGTCCTGTCCGCTGGGACAAAGGGGGAGGGGGCCTTGATGCCTTCTACGCCGGCGTCCAGGATGAAATCGCTGCGCAGGGCTCGGGTGTAAGGCGTCAGGCCTTCGGCAAACGTCTCCCAGGTGCCGGGGCGAATGTTCTGCGCCAGTGCCGGGGCCGTGTCCCGGATTTGCAGGCTGACGGCGCCTTGCAGCTCCGCCAGGCCGGGCACCCCCAGGTTGATGTTGGTGTGGGCGCTGCCGATGAAGGCCAGCCATTTATGCGGCCCGTGGGCCGCCTGGTCGGCCTTGATCACCTGCGATGCGAAGTAGCTGAACATCTGGTTGCGCGACTGCACCGTGTCCCGCAGCCCCTTGACGTGGTAACTGGCCGTGCAGTCCAGGGCCCGGATGCGCAGGCCATGCCTGGCCGCCACCTGGATGACTTCGGTGTAGGTATCGTTGCCGTTGTAGCCTGGCATATGGCCGCGATCCAGCCGTGTGAGGTAGCGCTTGAGTGTGTCCGGCAGCCGCTGCGTGCTGAGGAACATGTCCAGGTCCGCCTGATGCATATCGGTCAGCAGGTGTTCGACGTACAGCGTCTTGAACTCCAGTTCCTTGAGTTTTTTCATGTGGTCGCGTAGCCAGCGCTTGCTGGATTGCTCCTGGTGCCCTTCACCAAGGATCAGCCCCGGGAACTCGCTTTGACGCAGTTTTTCCAGAAATGCCTCCGGGGTCGTGTGGGCGGCCAGTTCGGCCGGGTCTGGCCTTGCCGGCGGTACCTGGCTGGCCAGGTAGGCCTGGGCATCGCTACTCAGGCGATCCCTGGCGTTCTGGAAGGCCAGGAATGCTTCGCGCTCGTGCGGATTCAGCGCAAAGTAGCGGCTGTCCAACCCGCGGTGGGCGACGATCTGTTGCGCAAGGTTGTCCCTGAGCGGTAGGGGAATGTCGTAGTCGCTGTAATGCGCCACGACCGCGGCAGTCGCCGCACTGGACGACGCTGCGGGTTCGGGTGCCTTGTACGCGGTCTGCAGGGCCAGGCGGTAATCGCCCTTGGCCAAGGGATCGCCCGCAATGGCACCGGCGGTGTCGAGCCAGATCCCCACGGGTTGGCCCGGGGCCACGTCGTCCGCCCGCAGGGCAACGGCACCTTGCAAGTCGGCCAGGCCGGGGGTGTCATCGAAAGTGCGCAGGCGCGATGAATCCACCAGGGCCACCCAGCGCTCACCGGGTGTGTCGATGGCGTCGGTCTCGAGGGCTTTGTGGGAGTAGAAGTTCCTGATCCCGTTGTCCCGGGGCGTGGTGGTTGGGGTGTCGGCCATTTGCAGGACGTCATCCAGTAGATAGGAGGTGGATGCGTCTAGGGCCCTGATCTTCATGCCCTTTTCCTGGGCCTTGCGCACCAGGGCCACGTAGGAGTATTCGGCATTCTCGGCAAAACCCAAGGCGGTATCGGTGGTTTTCAGGTGCCGTTGGATATGTTGCCAGGATTTCCCGCTGTTCAGCTTCTCCAGTTTCGCCCGGAATATATCGGCCGGCAGGTGCTCGATGTACAGGTGTTTGAAGCCTTGGTTGAGCAAGCTGTCCATCTGCGTGATCAGCAGTTGTTTAGCGGCAATGGAGCCGGGTATCGCGCCGATGACCAGGGGCTTGTTCCCGGCAAAGGCATTGCTGGCGATCCATTGCGAGAAGGACGTGTCGGCGCCGATGGCCGGCACATCGGTGCGGGCTGGTAGTGGGGCGAGATGTTTGAAAAAGTGGCGGGCGTCGGCTGTCAGTTGCTCGGCCTGTTGCAAGTAGGCGGCGCGCACCGCTTTCAAGTCTCGGGCAGCATTCTCCAGTGCGACGTCCCGGGAGCCGAACTCCCATTCGGTTCGCTGTACTATCCCGGCCCGTACATCCGGGTTCAGGGCCAGCTCCAGTTTGCCCGCGTACTTCGCCGGGATTTCATAGTTCTTCAATGGCTCGGGTGGGTCGGGCAGCTTTTCATATTTCGGCGCGCCGCCAGTCACCCCGGTACGCCGCCAGACGCCTTGCGCATCGGGGGCGGCGAGGCGGGTAGTGGAAACCAGTCTGCCGGTCGCCGGGTCCAGGCGGTACAGCAAATAACGGCCGATCGGGTCGGGGGTCTTTTTTGCCCACAGGCCTTCGCCACCGAACAGCACGGCTTGCATGTCCTCAAGCGCCAGCGGCTTGGGCTCTAGTGGCTGGATCAGCTTCAAGACCTCGTTCAGCGCCGCCGCAGCGTCGGTGGCCGGGCGCACGGCCGGTTTTACCAGTTGTTTGAGCGACACCAGGGCCGGGCGCAGATCGGTAAAAGCCGCCCCGGCGCTGTTGAGCACGTAACCGATCAAGTGTTCCACGGCCGCCCCCGTATCGCCCTGCTGATAGGCGTGCAGGGCCAGCATGCCGTCCTTGAATGCCAACAGCATGCCCAGGCTCAGGCTGAGGGTGGGGAACGGCGCGGTAGCGATACCGCTGACCCACTCCACGCAGGTCCACAGAATACTGCTGATCATCTGGCTGCGATTCGCCGTGGTGCCTTCAACGTCGTCAATCTTGCGCTGCTGCTTCATGTCGTACAGCGCCTGGCGCAGATCCAGTAATGGGGTTTGCCCGTGGGTCGAGTCGTAGCGCGGCGGACTCACGGAGGTTTTGTTCAAGTCCTCGGGTAATTGCGCCTTGGCCTCTTCCAGGAAGATGCGGACGCGCGACTGGGATTGAGCACCGACCCGCAGGGTGAAATAGCCGACCATGCCGGGAGTCTTTTTCAGCAGATAGTTGAACTGTCGCGCCTCACGAAAGCTGATGCCGTCGGGTGCGTTTGGGGTGTAAAGCAACGTCGGGAAACCGGCGTGGCTGAAGAGGAAGTTATCGATCACCCATTCGCCGTCTACCAGCAAGCGGTGGAGGGCGTAGGTGCCACGGACCTCGGTGCGGGTATCGCCCATGCTGGCAATGCTGCGTTCCAGCCAGTCGCCATCGACCCCGGCGATATGCCCTTGCAGGCGGCATTCCAGGGCGGCGTTCTGCATCTGCCGTTGGGTAATGCTCAGGGTGGCATTGCGCCGTAAGGCATAGTCGGCACTGCCGGCGTTGAGCTGCCGGCGTTTGACTTCGTTGATGTAGTGTTGGCCAACCCAGGTGCCGGTGATCGAGCGGGCGACCTTTTCAGCGGTCAGCGGGCTCAGGTCAACACCGGGCGGGCCTTTGAAGCGAGCGGCGCGCGAAAATTTCTCGTCAAGAAAGCCTACGCCGTCGGCGTAGCCATCGCGGTACAGCTGGGTGTAGGTCAGGGGGGCAGGGGTCCATGAGGCGAGCAGCGCCGGGGGCGAGAAGGCCCAGACCGTATCGGGGTCGATGTCGTTCTGACGGCGTCCGAGCAGTTCGTTCAGGCGTTTTCTGGCCCGTTCGTGCACGTAGGTGGAGAAGCTGGGAACGTGTGCATCGGACAACGGGAAGTCGTTGTAGGCCTGCAGTGCACCTTCGCTGTCTTGCGCCAGTTTCAGCAGTTTCTGGCGGTTGTCGACGCTGGTGGAGCGATACCAGTTCGGGGTGCCGAATTCATAGTCATCGACCCGGGTTGCCAGGACATGGGCCGACATGGTCTGGAGGCAGTCGGCATGCTTGCCGATATTGCCAAAGCGGATCTGTGTGTATTCCCGGGCGTGAAACTTGAAGCTCAGGCCCGTCAATACCTGTTTCATTGCATCGCGAAAACGCAGGGCAACTCGCTTGATCAGGTAGTCGGTGAGGCCGCCGCTGTCCTGGCTCCAGCCGAGGATATGGTTCTGGCACGCGATCTCACTGTCGAATGCCTGAAATTGCTGCTGGCGCGGTGCCTCGGGGGTGCATAGCAGCACACGGATCACGCTGCCGTTGGCATCGGTCTGGCGCAGCACCCACATATCCTGCAACTGGGCTTCGTGCAGCGACAGGGTGGCGGCGCTCAGGCGCGGGTCGGTGCCTTGGCGCAGGCTCTGCACCAACTGGAAGTCCTCTTCAGTGAGGTGCCCCTGAAGCAAGGCGGTGTAGGCCAGCGCGTTGATCCGCTGGTCGAGCATCTGTTCGATTGCCCGGCTGACGGCGGGTTTGCCGTGCATCTGCTGCTGGGCGTCGGCAAAGTCGATACGTGGCTGCAGGGTGCTCAGCGTCTGCGCCAGCCAGGCGGGTGTCAGGTCCCGATAGGCCTTGGGCAACACGGCATCCCGGTAGGTGAGTGTGGTTTTGTTGAGAAAGTCCGAGCCCGCCAGTGCATCGCCGGTTTGCAGGCCGCGCAGGGCCAGGTCGATCAGGTTGCGGTCATGTTCGTACTCGCCGATGGGGTCCACGTAGCGCCGGGTGTTGATCACCAGGTGCTCGGGCAGCAGGTCGTGGATGTCCAGCTCATCGCTCAGGTGTTCGAGCAGTTGATAGCGGGCCAGTGCCTCGGGGCTGGTGACCGGGCTCAGCAGGTCGAGCAGGTGCTGGCGTGCCTCGTTGTAGCTCGCCAAGTGGGTGGCGAGTGTGGCCCGACGGTCTGCACTGGCGCTGCGGTACCAGTCCGGTGCGCTCTGGCGCAGGTAGCGCTCCAGCAAGCGGCGGGCGCGCCATGCCAGGCGTGGGCTGATGTCCGGCACAGAGGCGCTGATGGCTTGGTCCAGGTCACTGATCAGTTGAGCGGCTGACGGCTGCGGATTGTCGACCAGGCTCAGCGCCCGCTCGATGTCCTGGGTGCGCTTGGCGATCAGGGCGGCGTCGGTGTGTTCAAACAGCGGGGTCTTGTCGATCGGCGTCAATTCCAGCGGCCAGATCGCGGCCGGTGTTATATCGCGATAACGCACGGGCAGCAGTTGCATGAAGTCGCGCCGTTGCTCGGCATCGTCCATGCCTTGGCGCAAGTGCGTATTCAAGTGCGCCAGGGAGCCCAGGCACTCGATCCCGCGGGTGGGGGTAAACAGCATCACTTCACCCAGGGGCAGGGCAGAGCTCAGATCGCTGGGCACCGGGCTGGATTTCTCGGTCACCACGAAGGCCCCCGCCAGCTCGACGCTCTGTTCCTGATAACGCAAGGTCAGCGCATACAGTCCCGGGCGCAGCGTTATGCCCTGCGCTATACGCCCAAGCAAGGCCTGCTGTTGCGGGTGCAACAGGCGGTCCTCGGCACTGAGGGTTGTTGCATGGGCCAGGGCGACGTACCCGGCTTCAAAGGTCATAAAGGATTTGCGTGGCTTGCCATCTATCTGCTCATAGCGGTCGAGGTGCTGCAGATGGGCGTTGAGCGTGGTCTTGAGCGTTGCCACGCGGCTGGCCAGGTTGCTCTGGGTAAGCCCTCGGTAGAGCGGCCGGCTCTTGTTCAGATACAGCTGCCGATAGGACATCAGCATGCCGTTGAGTTTTTCCAGATAGGCCAGTGCAGCAGAGGGTTTGTGTTCGGGCACTAGCGGCGCATCGACTTGAAGCAGGTGATGACCGATCTGATTGAGGTGGCCTTTGATGCCTTCAAAGGTTGGGGATGTGGTGCTCACAGGCACGCTCTCCATGCTGAGGATAAGAACCCTCAGCATGGGCAGCCGTGCCCTGGGCAGGGCGGTAGATAAGTAGCGGGCTCAGGCCCCGGTACGCACCGGGTCGCGGCTGGCAAGGGCCTTGAGGGCAGTGCTCAAGCCCTGGGCCGACTCGCCCACCAGCAGGTGCCAGATACCGCCGTCGAGCCGGCTGATGCCCTGGCAACCAAGGGTTTTGAGCTGGGATTCCGACAGCGCCCGATCATCGGCCAGGCGCAGGCGCAGACGGGTCATGGCCACGCAATCGAGTTGCAGCACATTGTCGCCGCCGCCCAGTGCGTTCAGCCATTGTTCGGCCTGGGGCGGGGCAACGTTGGCCACCGCGGGCTGAGGGCTGGGAGATGAGGGCGAGGGCTGGCCGGCTGTCGGCATGGCCAAGCGAATCTCATCGGCAATGCTGTCGGCCATCGGCCCCACCACCACCTGCAAGCTGCCGCCATTGCCAGGGCGCACCACGGCCATCGCCCCCAGGGCCTTGAGTTCGGCGTCCACGGCCTTGTTACGGTCGACCATGTCCAGACGCAGACGGGTGGTGCAGGCGCCGACGCTGAGCAGGTTGTCGGCACCGCCCAGGGCGCGGATATAGGCACTGGCCCGCTGGTTATCACTCATCGCTTCGGCCTGTGCCACCTGGATATCTTCACGGCCAGGGGTCTTCAGGTTGAAGCGACGGATGCAGTAGTTGAACACGCTGTAGTAGATCACCGCGTAGGCCAGGCCCACCGGGATCACCAGCCAGCCATTGGTGGACTTGCCCCAGCCCAAAACCATGTCGATGAACCCACCGGAGAAGGTAAAGCCCAGGTGAATATCCAGCAGGTTGGTGACCGCCATCGACAGGCCGGTGAGCAGCGCATGCAGCAGGTACAGGAACGGCGCGAGGAACATAAAGGCGAATTCGATCGGCTCGGTGACCCCGGTGAGGAATGAGGTCAGGGCCATCGACAGGAAGATCCCGCCCATGATCTTGCGCCGCTCCGGCAGGGCGTTGCGGTACATCGCCAGGCACGCGGCGGGCAGGCCGAAGAGCATCACCGGGAACATGCCGGTCATGAACTGGCCGCCTTTGGGGTCGCCGGCAAAGTAGCGGGTCAGGTCGCCGGTGACCACTGCGCCGGTGGCCGGATCAGTGAAGCTGCCAAACACAAACCAGGCCATGTTGTTGAGGATATGGTGCAGCCCGGTGACGATCAGCAAGCGGTTGAACACGCCGAACACAAAGGCGCCGAGGCTGCCGCTTTCCATCAGCAGCACGCCAAAACTGTTGATGCCGTGCTGCACCGGCGGCCAGATCAGGCCGAAGATCACCCCCAGGCCCACCGCCGAAAACCCGGTGACAATCGGCACAAAGCGTCGCCCGCCAAAGAACGCCAGGTACTCCGGCAGCTTGATGTCCTTGAAGCGGTTGTACAGGGCCCCGGCCATCAGCCCGCTGACGATCCCGGCGAGCATGCCCATGTTGATGGTGCTGTCCATGACCTTGAGGGTGGAGACCATCACCAGGTAGCCAATGGCCCCGGCCAGTCCGGCGGTGCCGTTGTTGTCGCGGGCAAAGCCCACGGCGATGCCGATGGCGAAGATCAGCGCCAGGTTGGCAAAGATCGCTTGCCCGGCGTCGTGCATCACCGCGATGTTCAACAGGTCGGTGTCACCCAGGCGCAGCAGCAGGCCGGCAATCGGCAGGATGGCGATGGGTAGCATCAGCGCACGGCCCAGGCGTTGCAGGCCTTCGATAAACAATTGGTACATGGCGAGTCTCCTTTTTCTTGTTGTTGTCAGCTCAACGGCCAGTGGTGTTGGCAGGCTTGGCGCACGGCGCCGGCGCTGCTCAGGTTGAGCAGGGCCTGGCTCAGTTGCCGGCATTGCGCGGCGTCGAGGTGACGCACGCGGTCTTTGATGGCGGCAATCTGCGGCGGGCTGACGGACAGCTCGCTGACGCCCAGACCGACCAGCACCGGCGTAGCCAGCGGGTCGGAAGCGAGGGCTCCGCACACGCCGACCCAGCGCCCGTGTTTGGCGGCGCCGCTGCAGGTCTGGGCGATCAGGCGCAGCAGCGCCGGGTGCAGGGCGTCGACCCGTGCGGCCAGGCCGGCATGGTCGCGGTCCATGGCCAGGGTGTACTGGGACAGGTCATTGGTGCCGATCGACAAAAAGTCCGCGTGCTCGGCCAGTTGCTCAGCCATCAGCGCGGCGGCCGGGACTTCGATCATCACCCCCAGTTCCGGGCGCTGGGTCAGTTGCAGTTCGGCGCACAGTTCATCGAGGCGCTGGCGAATGTGCAGCAACTCGTCGACTTCACTGACCATCGGCAACAGGATCCGGCAACGTTGCAATGGGCTGACCTGCAGCAGGGCACGCAGTTGCTGATCGAGCAGTTCCGGGCGTACCTGGGCCATGCGAATACCGCGCAGGCCCAGTACCGGATTGGCTTCGGCGGGCAAGGGCAGGTAGTCGAGTTGCTTGTCGCCGCCGACATCAATGGTGCGGATGATCACCGATTTGTCGCCCATGGCGTCCATTACCGCTTGATAGGCCTGGCGCTGTTCCTGTTCATCGGGCGCGGTGCGGCGGTCGACAAACAGAAACTCGGTGCGCAACAGACCCACGCCATCGGCACCGTTGTCATAGGCAATCTGCGCCTCGCTGCTGGAGGCGACATTGGCGGCCACTTCAATGCCCACGCCATCCAGGGTGCTGGCGGCAGCATGGGCCTGGGCCTGTTGCAACTGGCGCCGCTGTTTCTGCGCATCGCGGATCTGGTGGACCTGGGCGTGGCGGGCATCGTCCGGGTTGAGTTCCAAGCGCCCATTGACGGCGTCCAGCACCACCCGTTGCCCTTGGGTTATTGTCAATACTTCACTGCCCAGCGCCACCACGCAGGGCAAGTCTTTGCCCCTGGCCAGGATCGCCACATGGGACGTGGCGCCGCCTTCGGCCATGCAGATACCGGCCGCGTTTTGCGCGCTCAGTTGCAGCAGGTCCGAAGGCGTCAGCTCATGGGCGACAACAATCGCGCCGGCGGGCAATTCGAACTGCCAGGCTTCGCCCAGCAGTGCGCGCAGCACCCGTTGCTGCAAGTCCCGCAGGTCGTTGGCACGTTCGGCAAACAACGGCTTGCCCAAGCCCAGCAACACGGCGCATTGGGCCTGGATCGCATCGCGCCAGGCATGGGTGGCGGCGCTGCCGTGCTCGATGGCAGCGGTGGCGGCCTCCAGCAGGGTCGGGTCTTCCAGCAGCGCCAGGTGGGCGGCGAAGATCTCTTCTTCCTCGACGGCCTGGCGCTGGCGGGCGTGCTCCAGGGTATTGCGGATTTCGCCGCGCACCTGTTCCAGGGCGCTGTCCAGGTGCTGCAACTGCTCATGGCGCGCATGGTTACGTGGGTCTTCTGGCAACTCGATGCTGTTGAGCCGGAACAACGGCCCGCAGACCAGGCCCGGCGCGGCGCACACCCCTTGCAGTACGCCTGCTTCACGATTGACTGGACGCGCAGCGGCTATCACCGGGGCCTGTACGGCTTCGGCAGTGGTGAGCGAAAGGGCGGCGACCAGTGCCTGCAGCGCCGCGTCGCAATCCTGGCCACGGCACGTGACCTGCACTTCATCCTGTTCACCAATGCCCAGCCCCATCAAGCCGATCAGGCTGGCGCACGACGCCGATTTGCCGGCGAAATGCAGCTGCGACAGGCTGCTGAAACCCTGGGCGGTCTTGCGGATCAGCGCGGCGGGCCGCGCATGCAGGCCGCCGCGATGGGTGATGCGTACGCTGGCACAGGCGTGCGCCTCGGCGGTGTCGGCCATCACGGGCTGCACGACGCCAGCCTGACGCGCAACGATGCGCAGCAGGGCTTCGCCGACCTTGACGGCGTTCACGGCCACCGGGCGCAGTTCGAACTGCTCACCGTTAGTGAGGATGATCAGGCTGACCAGGCTTTTGCATTGGCGCGCAATGCGATCCAGGTCAAAGCGCACCAGGGGCTGCCCATTGCTGACCCGTGCGCCTTGCTGGACCAGCAAGGCAAAGCCTTCGCCTTGCAGTTCGACGGTGTCGATGCCCACATGCAGCAGCACCTCGGCGCCATTGTCGGCGCGGATGGTCAGGGCGTGGCCGGTACGGGCAACGTGGATCACGACCCCGGCGCACGGCGCATGCAGGCAATCGTTGAGGGGGTCGATGGCAATCCCGTCGCCCATGGCGCCACTGGCGAACACGTCGTCAGGCACGTTGCCCAGGGTCAGCACTGGCCCGCTGAGGGGGGCGCTGAGGGTGAGGTCATTATTATTGTCGGGCATGGGCACGGTACTCATCAGGAAACGACAGAAATCAACTCAGTGGGTGCGAGTGACTTTGCTCAGGTGGCGGGGCTGGTCCGGGTCCATGCCCCGGGCCTGCGCCAGGCCCGCGGCCATCACGTAGAAGCTCTGGATTGCCAGGATCGGGTCCAGGGCCGGGTGTTCGGCGCGGCTGAGGGTCAGGTCGCGTTCGGCGATATCGTCGGGCGCGGCCAGCAGCACCCGAGCCCCGCGCTGGCGCATTTCCGTGGCCAGGCTCAGCAGGCCCGGCTGTTCGGCGCCGCGTGGGGCGAACACCAGCAACGGGTAGTTATCGTCGATCAAGGCCATCGGCCCGTGGCGCACTTCGGCGCTGCTGAAGGCTTCGGCCTGGATCGCCGAGGTTTCCTTGAGCTTGAGCGCGGCTTCCTGGGCGATGGCAAACCCGGCGCCACGGCCGATGACCATCAGGCGCTGGCAGTCGCGCAGGGCGTCGATGGCCAGGCTCCAATCCTGGGTCGCCGCTTCGCGCAGGCCGGCAGGCAGGGCGTGGCAGGCTTCGAGCAGGCCGTCTTCCTGGTTCCAGTGCCCGACCAGCTGGGCGCTGGCGCTCAAGGTGGCGATAAAACTCTTGGTCGCGGCCACGCTACGCTCGGGGCCGGCGCACAGCGGCACATGGAATTCGCAGGCGGCTTCCAGGGGCGAGTCTTCGGCATTGACCATCGACACACTCAAGGCCCCGCGCTTGCGCAGCAGGCGCAGGCTGTTGACCAGGTCCGGGCTCTGCCCCGACTGGGAGAAGCCGAAGGCCGCCTGGCCGCTGACTTTCAGCGGCGCCTGCGCCAGGGTCACCACCGACATTGGTAGCGACGCCACGGGAACGCCCACATGCTGCATGGTCAGGTAGGCGAAGTAACTGGCGGCGTGGTCCGAACTGCCACGGGCGACGGTCATCGCCACTTGTGGCGGCTGGCGGCGCAGGCGGCCGGCGACCTCGGCCAGCAGCGGGTCGAGGCATTGCAGTTGGGCCGCGACGGCCTCACAGGAGGACAGGGCCTCTTCAAGCATTTTTGAAGTCAATGGTTTCTCCTTCGACCATTACGTCGGTGAGGTGCAGGGAGCGGTCCAGGCGCACGCAGTCGGCAAAGCTGCCGGGTTGCAGGCGGCCGCGTTGTTCCAGGCCCAGGTAATCCGCAGGAAATTGCGACAGGCGCTGTGAGGCTTCGCTGATGGGCAGGCCGATCTTCACCAGGTTGCGCAGCGCCTGATCCATGGTCAGGGTGCTGCCGGCCAGGGTGCCGTCGGCCAGGCGTACGCCGCCCAGGCATTTGGTCACGGTGTGGCTGCCCAGCTTGTATTCGCCGTCGGGCATGCCGGCGGCGGCGGTGGAGTCGGTGACGCAGTACAGGCAGGGAATCGAACGCAGGGCCACGCGCATGGCCCCGGGGTGTACGTGCAACAGGTCCGGGATCAGCTCGGCGTATTGCGCGTGGGCCAGTGCGGCACCGACGATGCCCGGCTCGCGGTGATGCAGCGGGCTCATGGCGTTGTACAGGTGGGTGAAGCTGGTGGCGCCGGCGGCCAGCGCTGCGACGCCTTCTTCATAGCTGCCCAGGGTATGGCCGATCTGCATGCGCACGCCGCGTTGGCTGAGGGTGCGGATCAGGCCGTCATGCCCGGCGATTTCCGGGGCAATGGTGATGACCCGGATCGGTGCCAGGCGCAGGTACTCCTCGACCTCGGCCATCAATGCCGTGTGGGCAAAGTTGGGCTGTGCGCCGAGCTTTCCTGGGTTGATGTAGGGGCCTTCGAGATGCACCCCCAGCACCCGGGCGCTGCCGCTTGGACGGTTTTCGCAGAACTGGCCGAGTTCGCCGAGCACGCGGGAGATTTCCTCGACCGGCGCAGTCATGGTGGTGGCCAGCAGCGAAGTGGTGCCGAAGCGCACATGGGTGCGGGTGATGGTCTCGAAGGCACTGCGGCCTTCCATGATGTCCTTGCCGCCGCCGCCGTGTACATGCAGGTCGATAAAACCCGGCAGCAGGTAGGGCAGGTCGTTGTCGGCCGGGTCGCAAGGCACACCTTCGACGGCGCTGACCCGGCCTTCGTGGTGCACCAGGCGGCCGCGCATCCAGCCGTGGGGCGTGAGGATATTGTCTTCGGACATGGCAGTTCTCTAAGGCCGCAGTTCGGCGGAAAAGTCGTACCTACGCAGCTCAGCGACAAAGTCGTAGTAGTCGTTGCGGCAGTAGGTGTCGGTGATTTCGATCGGCGTGTTGTCGGCGGTGTAGCCGACTCGGGTCATCAGCAGCATGGCGGTGCCGGGGGCGATGCCCACCAGGGCGGCGAACTCATCCGAGGCGTTGATGGCCTGGATGTGTTGCAGGGCCCGCACCACCGGTTTGCCGATGCCTTCCAGGTATTCGTAGAGCGAGCTGCCGATGGCCTGGGGGGTGGGCACGATCGAGGCGGGCAGGGCGCTCATTTCAATGGCCATCACGGTGTCATCCGCCTTGCGCAGGCGCTTGAGCCGCGCCACTTTGTCGGTGGGCGACAGGCACAGGCGGATCAGCTCTTCGTGGGTCGGCGGGGTGATCTCGCGCACCAGCCACTGGGAGCTGGGGGCAAACCCCTTGAGCCGCAGCATTTCGCTGAACCCCGAGAGGCGCGACAGCGGCTGTTCCAGGCGTGGCGTAATAAACGTGCCAGAGCCCTGGCTGCGGCGGATCAGGCCTTGGACAAACAACACTTCCAGCGCTTTACGGGCGGTGACCCGGGAAATACCCAACTGCTCGCTGAGCACACGCTCCGAGGGCAAGGCCTGCTCGGATTTCCACTGGCCAGCATGGATCGCCGCTTCGAGGTTGCGGGCCAGTTGCAGGTACAACGGAGTGGATTGTCGGTCGTCTGGACGCAGGGTCTGGATGGGATTCATCTGTAGGGTTTCCGATGCGTTATTGGAGTGTTGTCGCCCGGTAATGGCCGGAAATTAATACCACTTAAATACCATGTCAATGCCGCCCAAAGCGTGCGAAACCGGCTTGCAGGGCACTTTTTCAGGGGGTGGTATCAAGTGGTATTAGAGAGGTCTTTGTCGCGCGCAGAAACGCACAGCCCCCGCCGATGAAATGGTATTCACCGGCAGGGGCTGTGGCAGAGGCAGGTTTTTTTTGAATTATTTTACCAACGGTCGAAGTTACGGACGGATCTCGATCATCGTGCCGTCCTTGACCAGGTTCCACACTTCGCGCATGTCGACATTGCGCATGCCGATGCAGCCGTCGGTCCAGTCCAGGGTGTGGAACCACTGTTCCGGATACTCCTCACTGTCTGGCGTGCCGTGGATCATGATCATGCTGCCGGGCTTGACCCCTTCGCGGCGGGCGCGGGCGGCATCGCTGATATTGGGGTAGGAGATATGCATGGACAGGTTGAAACGGTCGCTGGTCTTGCGCCAGTCGATCCAGTAGAAGCCTTCCGGGGTGCGGCGGTCGCCTTCGATCAGCTTGTGGCCCTTGGGGTTCTTGCCCAGGGAGATGCGGTAGGTCTTCAGCGGTTTGCCGTCGTGGATCAGTTGCAACTGATGGGCGGACTTGAGCACCAGGATCTTATCGACGGTTTTACCGCCCAGGGTTTGCAGGGTGGTGGCTGACGACAGGGTGACGAACGACAGGCAGAGCAGAGCAAGCAACCAACGCATTGCAGCGGTATCCCTTTGACGGTGACCTTCGATTGTTATTGTGCAGGGTGAGTCAAGGGTGGCACCGATTCGCTGCGCACGGGAAACACCTGTTGCCGACGGTCGGCGAAAAAGCATTCTAGGGTACGCCGTACCGTGCGGAAAGCCAGGTCGGACCAAGGGATGTCCGCTTCATCGAACAGTTTGACTTCCAGGCTCTCGGGGCCGGCGGCAAAGTCCAGGTCGATCAGTTCGGCGCGGTAGAAGATATGCACCTGGCTGATGTGCGGTACGTCGATCAGCGTGTAGATCGTCAGGTTGCGCACCCTGGCGCAGGCTTCTTCGAGGGTTTCGCGCATTGCGCCCTGTTCCACGGTCTCGCCGTTTTCCATAAAACCTGCCGGCAGGGTCCAGTAGCCCAGGCGCGGCTCGATGGCGCGCCGGCACAGCAGCACTTGGTTGCCCCAGACGGGCAGGGTGCCGGCGACGATATTGGGATTCTGATAGTGAATGGTCTGACAGTGGTCACATACATAACGCAGGCGCGCGTCGCCTTCGGGAATGCGCTGGATGACCGGTTTACCGCACTGGCTGCAGAAATTCATGCTTGGGTTCCTGGGGACTGCGCCTATCTTGGCTTGCAGGGCAGTGGCCTGCAAGTTGTCGTTTAGCGACACCGCCGGGGTTTTGGGGTTGGGCACCCGTACGCTTTGGTGCATGATGCAAGGTAGCCAACAGATCGAGATGACTCATGCTGGACGAGCTACTTCGCCGGGTAACCAATCACACGCCACGCACGCTGGAAACTGACAGCCGTTTCCCCGAGGCCGCCGTGCTGGTGCCGATTACCCGCAGTGACGAACCCGAGCTGATCCTGACCCTGCGTGCCAGCGGCCTGTCGACCCATGGCGGCGAAGTGGCGTTTCCGGGTGGGCGCCGCGACCCCGAAGACCCGGACCTGGTGTTCACCGCGCTGCGCGAGGCCGAAGAGGAAATCGGCCTGCCACCGGGCCTGGTGGAAGTGATCGGGCCCTTGAGCCCGCTGATCTCCCTGCACGGCATCCGCGTGACCCCGTATGTGGGCGTGATCCCCGACTATGTCGAATACCTGGCCAACGATGCCGAGATTGCCGCCGTATTCAGCGTGCCCCTGGAGTTTTTCCGCCAGGACCCGCGTGAGCACACCCACCGTATCGACTACCAGGGCCGCAGTTGGTACGTGCCCAGCTATCGCTTTGGTGAATACAAGATCTGGGGCCTGACGGCGATCATGATCGTCGAGTTGATCAACCTGCTCTATGACGATGCCGACATCAGCCTGCACCGTCCGCCGAAAAGCTTTATCAATACTTAAGCCATCGTTTGAATGGCAAGCCGTGAGGGAAGACCATGAAATACCGCCTGGGCGATGCCCGCGTCGAGACACATCCAGATAGCTGGGTAGCCCCCAATGCCACGCTGGTGGGCAAGGTCAAGCTGGAGGAGGGCGCCAACGTCTGGTTCAACGCGGTGTTGCGCGGCGACAACGAACTGATCCTGATCGGCAAGAACAGCAACGTGCAGGACGGTAGCGTGATGCACACCGACATGGGCTACCCGCTGACCCTGGGCACCGGTGTGACGGTGGGGCATAACGCCATGCTGCATGGCTGTACCGTCGGCGACTACAGCCTGATTGGCATCAATGCGGTGATCCTCAACGGCGCCAAGATTGGCCGGCACTGCATCATCGGCGCCAATTCGTTGATCGGCGAAGGCAAGGAAATCCCTGATGGCTCGCTGGTAATGGGCTCCCCCGGCAAGGTGGTGCGGGAATTGACCGAGCAACAGAAGAACATGCTGGAGGCCAGTGCTGCGCACTATGTGCATAACTCTCAGCGCTACGCCCGTGACCTGGTCGAGCAGCCGGAATGAACCCGGTTGAACGCCCCGTCGCCTCGCCCTGCGTGAGCATTTGTGCGCTGGATGACGACGATATCTGCACCGGTTGCCAGCGCAATGTCGACGAAATCACCCGTTGGAGCCGCATGGACAACGCCGAGCGCCGGGTGGTGCTGGGGTTATGTCATGAGCGGGCGAAGGCCAGTGGGGTGTTGTGGATGATTCCTGGGAAATCTGGCGCCTGACAGGGCGCTATCGCAGGCAAGCCAGCTCCCTCATTTTTGAAATGCATTCCAATGTGGGGGCTGGCTTGTCTGCGATGAGGCCCCTCCAGACGACATCCCTTTAATTGTGTACCCTGTGCGCATTACCCACAGGTCCCTCGCCCCATGCTCTTCCTGATCGCCTATATCAGCAGCGTCGTGCTGATCAACTTCGCCTTTTCCACCGCCCCGCACCTGGATGTCATCTGGTCCGCCTGGGGTGGCCTGGTGTTTATCCTGCGGGACATGGTGCAAACGCGCTTCGGCCACGGGGCGATTATCGCCATGCTCGCGGCGCTGGTGCTGTCCTACATCACCTCCGATCCATCCATCGCCCTGGCCAGCGCCACGGCGTTCGCGGTCTCCGAGTGCATCGACTGGCTGGTCTTCAGCATCACCAAGCGCCCGTTGCATGACCGGCTGTGGATCAGCTCGGCGCTGAGCATTCCCCTGGATACCTTTATCTTTTTTGGCCTGATCGGCGCGTTGACGCCGGCGGTGGTCGGTACCGCCCTGGCCTCGAAATTTGCCGGGGTCACCGTGGTGTGGCTGGCCATGGCCTGGCGTTTGCGGCGCCAGCGTGTCGCCAACTGAGGCCAATGCCCGCCGTTCATGTAAAATGCCGGCCTTTCTCCCCCTGATCCGCTCCCCTGAGGACCTGAGATGACCCGAATCGGAACTCCATTGTCGCCAACCGCGACCCGCGTATTGATGTGTGGCTGCGGTGAGCTGGGCAAGGAAGTGGTAATTGAGCTGCAGCGCCTGGGCGTTGAAGTGATTGCCGTGGATCGCTACGCCAACGCGCCGGCCATGCAGGTGGCGCATCGCAGCCACGTGATCAACATGCTCGACGGCGCAGCCCTGCGTGCGGTGATCGAGGCGGAAAAGCCGCACTTCATCGTCCCGGAAATCGAAGCCATTGCCACCGGCACCCTGGTGGAACTGGAGGCTGAAGGTTTTACCGTGATCCCCACCGCCCGTGCGGCGCTGTTGACCATGAACCGTGAAGGCATCCGCCGCCTGGCCGCTGAAGAGCTGGACCTGCCGACCTCGCCGTACCATTTTGCCGACACCGTGGAAGACTACCGCAAGGCCGTCGAAGACCTCGGCTTCCCCTGCGTGGTCAAGCCGGTGATGAGTTCGTCGGGCAAGGGCCAGAGCCTGTTGCGTAGCGCCGATGACGTGCAGAAAGCCTGGGACTACGCCCAGGAAGGTGGGCGTGCAGGTAAAGGTCGGGTGATCATCGAAGGGTTTATCGACTTCGACTACGAAATCACCCTGCTGACCGTGCGTCACGTCGGTGGCACCACCTTCTGCGCGCCTGTGGGTCATCGTCAGGAGAAGGGCGACTACCAGGAATCCTGGCAGCCCCAGGCCATGAGCCCGGCGGCCCTGGCCGAATCCGAGCGCGTCGCCAAAGCCGTGACCGAGGCCCTGGGTGGTCGTGGTCTGTTTGGGGTCGAGCTGTTTATCAAGGGCGACCAGGTGTGGTTCAGCGAAGTCTCGCCGCGCCCTCACGACACCGGGCTGGTGACCCTGATTTCCCAGGACTTGTCGCAGTTTGCCCTGCACGCGCGGGCGATTCTTGGCCTGCCGATCCCATTGATCCGCCAGTTCGGGCCTTCGGCTTCGGCGGTGATTCTGGTGGAAGGGCAATCGACCCAGACGGCGTTCGCCAACCTCGGCGCGGCCCTGAGCGAGCCGGATACCGCACTGCGTCTGTTCGGCAAACCGGAAGTGAATGGCCAGCGTCGCATGGGCGTGGCGTTGGCGCGGGATGAGTCGATCGAGGCTGCCCGGGCCAAGGCGACCCGTGCCTCTCAAGCGGTGGTTGTAGAGCTGTAAAAGCATCGCGGGCAAGCCCGCTCCCACATGTGGAAGGCGTTCCAGTGTGGGAGCGGGCTTGCCCGCGATAGCGCTCTATCAGGCGACCTTGTTCAAATCGTTATCCCGCGTCTCTTTCAGGCACAGCACCGCAATCAAACTGAGCAACGCTGCCGCCGACACATACCCGCCGACATAACTCAGCCCACCCATCGCCACCAGTTTGGTCGCGAAAAACGGTGCGGCCGAAGCCCCGACAATCCCGCCCAGGTTATACGCCGCCGACGCCCCGGTATAACGCACGCGTGTCGGAAACAGTTCCGGCAACAACGCCCCCATCGGCGCAAAGGTCACGCCCATCAGGAACAGTTCCAGGCATAGGAACAGCGCCACTGCCCAGGTCGAGCCGTGGGTCAGCAATGGTTCCATGGTGAAGCCCGACAGAATCGCCAGCACCGCACCGACGATCAACACCGGCTTGCGCCCATAGCGGTCACTGGCCAGGGCTGCCAGCGGTGTGGCCGCGCCCATGAACAACACGGCAAAGCACAGCAGGGCGAGGAAGGTTTCGCGGCTGTAGCCCAGGGTGCTCACGCCATAGCTCAGGGAAAACGCCGTGGTGATATAGAACAGCGCATAGCACACCACCATCGCGGCCGCGCCCAGCAGCACCTGCAACCAATGCTGGCTGAACAGCTCCACCAGCGGCACTTTTACTGGTTTTTCCTTGGCCACGGCGTTGGCGAACACCGGGGTTTCATGCAGTTTGAGGCGCGCATACAGGCCCACCATCACCAGCGCGGCGCTGAGCAGGAACGGAATGCGCCAGCCCCAACTACGGAATTGTTCATCGTCCAGGTTCATCGCCAGGATCAGGAACAGCCCATTGGCCGCCAAAAAGCCAATGGAAGGCCCCAACTGCGGGAACATGCCGAACCAGGCACGCTTGCCCTTGGGCGCGTTTTCGGTGGCCAGCAGCGCGGCGCCGCCCCATTCCCCACCCAGCCCCAGGCCCTGGCCGAAACGCAGCACGCACAACAGGATCGGGGCCCAGGCACCAATGGTGTCGTAACCCGGCAACAGGCCGATCAGGGTGGTACACACGCCCATCAACAGCAAGGAGGCCACCAGCGTCGACTTGCGCCCGATGCGGTCACCGAAGTGGCCGAACAGCGCCGAACCTAGTGGCCGCGCGATAAAGGCGATACCGAAGGTCAGGAACGCCGCCAGCATCTGCGCGGTGCCGGAACTCTGCGGGAAGAACACCGGGCCGATCACCAGCGCGGCGGCCGTGGCGTAGATATAGAAGTCGTAGAACTCGATGGCGGTGCCGATGATGCTCGCGGTGGCGACCCGGCTGGTCGAGTTGGTCGGGGCGGCGGGAGCGGCCTCGTTATAGGTGGTGCTCATTGAGGTATCCCTGATGGTCATTGCGCGCTTGGCGCGGATTATTATTGGTCTTGCACCCATGGATCAGGGCAGTGCGCGGCGTTGGCTCGGGATGGGAGCGGGTACCGGTCAGACACGGGGTTGCGGTGCCTGGACACGCTCAGTGCGGATAGCACGCGGTCGGGCGGGGCTTGGGTAAGCGCGATTGATTATAGGAAGGGGGTTGCGCTGCAAACAAGGGCTGGAGCGCGGTCTTAGCGGCTGAAAAGATCAAATGTGGGAGAAGCGGGCGCCTCGGTGTATCAGTGACACTGAGGTGAGGCTATCGCGGGCAAGCCCGCTTCCACACGGGCTTGTCCACCGTGAGTCAGGTGGCAATCGGCGCTGAGCCGATATGCCAGATCAACACCTTGCTCACCCGATTGTCTTCAGTTTCGAGGATTTCCAGGCGATAACGGCCGATCTTCACGCACACCGAGCAATCGGGAATGGTCTCCAGCGCTTCGGTCACCAGGCCGTTGAGGGTCTTGGGACCGTCGCTAGGCAGGTGCCAGCCCATGCACTTGTTCAGCTCGCGGATCGACACGGCACCGTCGATCACATAGCGGCCGTCAGGCTGGGGCTGGATCAGCGGGTTATCCAGGCTCTGCTCGCTTTCGAATTCGCCGACGATCTCTTCCAGAATGTCTTCCAGGGTGACGATGCCCAGCACTTCGCCGTATTCGTCCACCACCATGCCCAGGCGGCGTTGCTGCTTGTGGAAGTTGAGCAATTGCAGCTGCAGCGGCGTGCTTTCCGGGACGAAGTACGGCTCGTGGCAGGCTGCGAGCAGGGCTTCCTTGGTCAGGCTGGCATCGGGCAGCAGGTGCTGGATCTGCCGGGTGTTGAGCACCGCCTCGACCTGGTTGATATCGCTGTGGAACACCGGCAGCCGCGTGCGCTTGGAGCTGCGCAGTTGTTCGATGATCTCCTCGATAGGGTCGTCGAGGTTGATGCCATCGACTTCGCTGCGCGGCACCAGGATGTCATTGACGGTAATGTTGTCCAGGGCGTGGATGCCCGGCATGCCCGGCCGAGGGTCGTCGTTCGCGTCAGAGGCTTGCTCGTCGGACGGGTCGCTCTGTGGCTCGTCGCTTTTCTTGACGATCCCCGACTTGCGTTCGAAAGGGCGCAGCAACAGCAGGCTGAGGCCATTGAGCAGCCAGGCCAGGGGATAGAGGATTTTCAGCGGCACACCCAGCAGCGTATTGCCAAACCCCAGCACCGCGTGCGGATAGCGGGTGGCGAGGGTGCGCGGCAGGTAGTCGGCCAGCACCAGCAACAGCCCGCTGGAGACCAGCCAACCCAGCCAGGGACCGTTTTCGGCCCAGGCATAGATCGCCAGCAGGGTGCACAGAATCACCACCACCGCGCGGCACAGGGTGTTGCACAGGATCAGGCTGTTGCGCGGGAAGTTGAGGCGGGCGGCGGCCTTGTCGCCCTGGCGCGTACCGGGGCGCAGGGCCAGCAAATGGAGCTGGGCCGCCTCGATGGCGGTAAACAGCGCCGACCACAAGACCAGCAGCGCGACTACCGCGAGCATCGGCTCAAGGGGCAAGTTGTGCATGATTGCCGCCCGTCAGATATGCAGGATGAATTCGCGAACCAGCTTGCTGCCGAAATACGCCAGCATCAGCAGGCAGAAACCGGCCAGGGTCCAGCGGATCGCCTTGTGCCCGCGCCAGCCCAGGCGATTGCGGCCCCACAGCAGCACGCTGAACACCACCCAGGCCAGGCACGCCAGCAGGGTTTTGTGCACCAGGTGCTGGGCGAACAGGTTCTCGACGAACAGCCAGCCGGAAATCAGCGACAGCGACAGCAGCGTCCAGCCGGCCCAGAGGAAACCGAACAGCAGGCTTTCCATGGTCTGCAGCGGCGGGAAGTTCTTGATCAGCCCGGAAGGGTGCTTGTGCTTGAGCTGGTGGTCCTGCAAGAGCAGCAGCAACGCCTGGAACACGGCGATGGTGAACATACCGTAGGCCAGGATCGACAGCAGGATATGCGCGAGGATGCCCGGCTCCTCGTCGATCACCTGCACCGTGCCGGTGGGGGCGAATTGCGCCAGCAGCACTGTCAGCATCCCCAGGGGGAAGAGCAGCAACAGCAGGTTCTCCACCGGGATCCGCGCGCAGGCCAGCAGCGTCAAGGCAATGACCGCAGCGGCAATCAGGCTGGCGGCGCTGAAAAAATCCAGGCCCAGGCCCACTGGTGTCATCAGGTGGGTGAACAGGCTGGCAGCGTGGGCCAGCAAGGCGAACACGCCGAGGCCGGCCAGCAGGCGTTTGTCCGCCCTGGCGCGTTGGGCCAGACGGGTGCCCTGGTAGAGGGTCGCAGCGGCATACAAGAGTGCGGCGGCGAGACTGGGTAGCAAACTGGGTGACAAAGGGAGCATAAATCCTGTTAGGCAAGCCCGAAAGCCGATGAGTTTGGCACACACCTGCGTTCCACGAAAGACCAGCGGGCCAGACAGCGGGTGTGCATGACGGCAGTCTTCGCTATAATCCGCGACCTGCCCACGCCGCAGGCTCGCCAAGCGCTGTTTTTAATAGCGATTTACACAGCCTGGGCCGCCATTACCTCGGTCTACCGATGCACTTCGATGAATAGGGCCTGAAAGGATCGCGCATGTTTGAAAACTTGACTGACCGTCTCTCGCAGACGCTGCGCCATGTCACCGGCAAGGCCAAGCTGACCGAGGACAATATTAAAGACACCCTGCGCGAAGTGCGCATGGCGTTGCTCGAAGCCGACGTTGCCTTGCCTGTGGTCAAGGATTTCGTCAACTCGGTCAAGGAGCGTGCGGTCGGCACTGAAGTGTCCCGCAGCCTGACGCCGGGCCAGGCCTTTGTGAAGGTCGTCCAGGCCGAGCTCGAAAGCCTGATGGGTGCGGCCAACGAAGACCTGAACCTCAGCGCCGTGCCGCCGGCCGTGGTGTTGATGGCCGGTTTGCAGGGGGCGGGCAAGACCACCACCGCTGCCAAGCTGGCGCGCTTCCTTAAAGAGCGCAGGAAAAAATCCGTGATGGTGGTGTCGGCGGACGTGTACCGTCCGGCCGCGATCAAGCAGCTGGAAATGCTCGCCGGTGAAATCGGCGTGACCTTTTTCCCGTCCGACCTGAGCCAGAAGCCGGTCGACATCGCCAACGCTGCCATTAAAGAAGCCAAGCTCAAGTTCATCGACGTGGTGATCGTCGATACCGCCGGTCGCCTGCACATCGACGAAGAGATGATGGGCGAGATCAAGGCGCTGCATGCCGCGATCAACCCGGTAGAAACCCTGTTCGTGGTCGATGCCATGACCGGCCAGGACGCGGCGAACACCGCCAAGGCCTTTGGTGATGCCCTGCCGCTGACCGGCGTGATCCTGACCAAGGTCGACGGTGATGCCCGTGGCGGTGCCGCACTGTCGGTGCGCGCAATCACCGGCAAGCCGATCAAGTTCATCGGTATGGGCGAGAAGACCGAAGCGCTCGAGCCGTTCCACCCTGAGCGGATCGCCTCGCGGATCCTCGGCATGGGCGACGTGCTCAGCCTGATCGAGCAGGCCGAGCAGACCCTCGACAAGGACAAGGCCGACAAGCTGGCCAAGAAGCTGAAAAAGGGCAAGGGCTTCGACCTCGAAGACTTCCGCGATCAGCTGCAACAGATGAAGAACATGGGCGGCCTCGGCGGCCTGATGGACAAGCTGCCGAACATCGGCGGTGTGAACCTGGCGCAAATGGGCAATGCCCAGGGTGCGGCAGAGAAGCAGTTCAAGCAGATGGAAGCCATCATCAACTCCATGACCCCGGCCGAGCGCCGCGACCCTGAGCTGATCAGCGGTTCGCGCAAACGTCGGATCGCCATGGGTTCCGGCACCCAGGTGCAGGACATCGGTCGCTTGATCAAGCAGCACAAGCAGATGCAAAAGATGATGAAGAAGTTCTCCGCCAAAGGCGGCATGGCCAAAATGATGCGCGGCATGGGCGGTATGATGCCCGGCCGTGGCATGCCGAAGATGTAAAGAATTCGCGCAAGGGCTTGCTCTTGCGCAGACCCACAAGGATGTGGGATCTCCAGCAAACCCGCCGTTGGCGGGAGCTGACTCGCCGTTTTAACCGACGGCTCTATAGCAGATCTGAATGGCCCGCGGTCAGGCGCCGGAAAAAGACATTTGCAAAAGTCCGGATATTCCTTAGAATATGCGGCCTTTCGGGCACCCATGCCCGCTGTGCATTTAGATTTGCAGCACCGACTACAGGAACGATGTTCACATGCTAACAATCCGTCTTGCCCTTGGCGGCTCCAAAAAGCGCCCGTTTTACCACTTGACCGTAACCGACAGCCGCAACCCGCGCGACGGTTCGCACAAGGAACAGGTTGGTTTCTTCAACCCTGTTGCTCGTGGTCAAGAAGTTCGTCTGTCCGTGAACCAAGAGCGCGTAGCCTACTGGCTGAGCGTTGGTGCACAGCCTTCCGAGCGTGTTGCCAAGTTGTTGAAGGACTCGGCTAAGGCCGCAGCCTGAGCAATATGAACGCGACGCCAGCTGTTGCTGATGATTTGATCGTTATCGGCAAGATTTACTCTGTTCATGGCGTTCGCGGCGAAGTGAAGGTGTATTCCTTTACTGATCCGACTGAAAACCTGTTGCAGTACAAGACCTGGACGCTCAAGCGCGAAGGTAGTGTGAAACAGGTCGAGTTGGTCAGTGGACGTGGGAACGATAAGTTCCTGGTCGCAAAGCTCAAGGGTCTCGATGATCGTGAAGAAGCGCGTCTTCTGGCCGGTTATGAGATCTGCGTGCCGCGCAACCTGTTCCCTGAATTGACCGACGGCGAGTACTACTGGTACCAGCTGGAAGGTCTGAAGGTTATTGATCAACTCGGGCAATTGCTCGGGAAAATCGACCATCTTCTGGAAACCGGCGCCAATGATGTAATGGTGGTCAAGCCTTGCGCTGGCAGCCTGGATGATCGCGAACGCCTGTTGCCCTATACCGAGCAATGCGTGTTGGCCGTCGACCTGGCAGCGGGCGAGATGAAGGTGGAATGGGACGCGGACTTCTAAGCGTGGCTAATTTGCGCATTGAAGTGATCAGTTTGTTTCCCGAGATGTTTTCTGCCATCAGCGAGTACGGCATCACCAGTCGGGCGGTGAAACAAGGGCTCTTGCAGCTCACTTGTTGGAACCCGCGAGACTACACGACGGATCGACATCACACTGTGGACGATCGCCCATTTGGCGGTGGCCCGGGCATGGTGATGAAGATCAAGCCCCTGGAAGACGCCCTGGTTCAGGCCAAGGCAGCAGCAGGGGAGAAGGTGAAGGTAATTTACCTGTCCCCTCAAGGCCGTCAGCTGAAACAGGCGGCGGTACGCGAACTGGCGAATGAGGAAGCACTGATCCTGATTGCCGGTCGCTATGAAGGCATTGACGAGCGTTTTATTGAAGCTCATGTCGATGAAGAGTGGTCGATTGGGGACTATGTCCTGTCTGGCGGTGAGCTGCCGGCGATGGTCCTGATAGATGCGGTTACACGACTGCTGCCTGGAGCTTTAGGGCATGCGGACTCCGCGGAGGAAGATTCCTTCACGGATGGTTTGCTGGATTGCCCGCACTACACCCGACCGGAGGTGTATGCGGATCAGCGTGTTCCCGACGTGTTGCTAAGTGGCAATCACGCACACATCCGGCGTTGGCGTTTACAGCAGTCCCTTGGTCGGACCTATGAACGACGCGCCGATCTTCTGGAAAGCCGCTCGCTTTCTGGAGAAGAGAAGAAGCTGCTCGAGGAATACATCCTCGCGCGGGACGATAGTTAACAACGTATCGATGGTAGATCCGACGATCTACCTTAGGAGCACAGCATGACTAACAAAATCATCCTTGCACTCGAAGCAGAGCAGATGACCAAAGAGATCCCTACCTTTGCCCCGGGCGACACTATTGTCGTTCAGGTGAAAGTGAAGGAAGGCGACCGTTCGCGTCTGCAAGCGTTCGAAGGCGTCGTAATCGCCAAGCGTAACCGTGGTGTGAACAGTGCTTTCACTGTTCGTAAAATCTCCAACGGTGTTGGCGTAGAGCGTACTTTCCAGACCTACAGCCCGCAAATCGACAGCATGGCCGTTAAGCGTCGCGGTGACGTACGTAAAGCCAAGCTGTACTACCTGCGTGACCTGTCCGGTAAAGCAGCTCGCATCAAGGAAAAACTGGCTTAAGTCCAGCTTCCCGATGCAGAAAAAAGCAGCCTACGGGCTGCTTTTTTGTGCCTGAAATTTGCCCCTTGCCCGGAACCCGTTCATGACCACCCGCCTCGAAGAAATCCAGCGCCGCACCGACCTGTCCGTGACCCATGTAACCAAAGCCGTATTTCCGCCGACCACCAACCACCACAACACGCTGTTTGGCGGTACTGCATTGGCCTGGATGGATGAAGTGTCGTTCATCACCGCCACACGGTTTTGCCGTTTGCCGCTGGTGACGGTGTCTACCGACCGTATCGACTTCAATCACGCGATCCCGGCCGGTTCCATCGTCGAGCTGATTGGCCGCGTGATCAAAGTCGGTAACACCAGCCTCAAGGTGGAAGTGGAGGTGTTTGTCGAAAGCATGAGTGCCGATGGCCGCGAGAAGGCGATCCAGGGTGTGTTCAGCTTTGTCGCAATTGATGATGATAAGCGCCCGGTGCCAGTGCTGCCTGGGTTTGTAGACTGATCCGAGACCGCGTCGCCGCTATCGCAGGCCAGCCATCTCCCACATTAGCCATGCATTTCCCTGGGGGCGCGGGCTTGCCTGCGATAGGATCTACCAGACACTAAAGTACTCAGCCTGAGCCCCCATGCCCGCCATTGACCATCCCCTGATCGACCGCTTCCTCGACGCCCTCTGGCTGGAAAAAGGCCTGTCGGACAACACGCGCCAGTCCTACCGCAGCGACCTGGCCCTGTTCAATGGCTGGTTGCTGGAGAGAAACCTTGAGCTGAGCCACGCCGGGCGTGAGTTGATCCTCGATCACCTGGCCTGGCGCCTTGAGCAGAACTACAAGCCGCGCTCCACTGCGCGATTCCTCTCGGGAGTGCGTGGGTTTTATCGCTATTTGCTGCGGGAAAAGCTGATTGCTGTTGACCCGACCCTGCAAGTCGATATGCCGCAACTCGGCAGGCCCTTGCCCAAGTCCCTGTCAGAAGCCGACGTCGAAGCCCTGCTGGCTGCGCCCAACCTGAGCGAAGCCATCGGTCAGCGCGACCGCGCGATGCTGGAAGTCTTGTATGCCTGCGGCCTGCGCGTCACCGAGCTGATCAGCCTGACCCTGGAGCAGGTCAATCTGCGCCAGGGTGTGTTGCGGGTGATGGGCAAGGGCAGCAAGGAGCGCCTGGTGCCCATGGGCGAAGAGGCAATCGTGTGGGTCGAGCGCTATATGCGCGATGCCCGCAGCGAGCTGCTCGGCGGGCGCCCCAGTGACGTGCTGTTCCCCAGCCTGCGCGGCGAGCAGATGACCCGCCAGACCTTCTGGCATCGCATCAAGCACCAGGCCAAGGTCGCCGGGATCGGTAAGTCGCTGTCCCCCCACACCCTGCGCCATGCATTTGCCACCCATCTGCTCAACCATGGCGCGGATTTGCGCGTGGTGCAGATGCTGCTGGGCCATAGCGACCTGTCCACCACGCAGATTTATACCCATGTGGCGCGGGCAAGGTTGCAGGACCTGCATGCCAAACATCACCCAAGGGGCTGACAGGCCCCAATTTGGCCGCCAGCGTCTGCCCTGGCGCCCAATTGTGGTAGGCTTTGCCGGTTTGCAAAGGGGACGGTCCCGAGCCGTGTTTCCAGATCGGCGTCCTGGCCTTCGTCCCTGCATCTGCCTTCAGGAGTTCCCATGCGCTTGACCCAGATTTTTGCCGCCGCAGCCATTGCGTTGGTTTCAACCTTTGCCGTCGCCGATGACGCCGCCGAGAAGACAATCCGTAAGAGTCTGGAAAGCCTCCAGCTCGAAACTCCGGTCGAAAGCATCAGCGCCAGCCCGATGGCCGGCCTGTATGAAGTCAAGCTCAAGGGCAGCCGCGTGCTGTATGCCAGCGCCGACGGTCAGTACATCGTTCAGGGCTACCTGTTCCAGTTGAAAGACGGCAAGCCGGTCAACCTCACCGAGAAGGCCGAGCGCGTTGGGATCTCCAAGCTGATCAACGGTATCCCGGTGGCCGAGACCGTGGTCTACCCCGCGATTGGCGAAACCAAGACCCACATCACTGTGTTCACCGACACCACTTGCCCGTACTGCCACAAGCTGCACGCCGAGATACCTGCGCTGAACAAGATGGGTGTCGAAGTGCGTTACGTAGCGTTCCCGCGCCAGGGCCTCGGTTCGCCGGGCGACGAGCAACTGCAAGCGGTATGGTGCGCAACCGACAAGAAAGCAGCCATGGACAAGATGGTCGATGGCAAAGAAATCAAGTCCGCCAAGTGTGCCAATCCGGTTTCCAAGCAGTACGCTCTGGGTCAGTCCATCGGGGTGAACGGTACGCCGGCCATCGTCTTGGCCGACGGCCAGGTGATTCCGGGCTACCAGCCTGCGCCACAAGTCGCCAAACTGGCACTGGGTGCCAAATAAACAGTATTGTCGAGCCTTTGACGATCGGGCCCGCCGACACGTCGACGGGTCATTAACAGAGAGCCGCAGTTGTGCGGCTGTTTTTCACGGCCGACCTTGAGTCGGCCGTTTCATGGGGAGTTCTTCAGTGAAACCGGTCAAAGTAGGCATCTGTGGGTTAGGGACCGTCGGTGGCGGCACCTTGAACGTACTTCAGCGTAACGCTGAGGAGATTTCCCGCCGTGCAGGGCGCGGGATTGAAGTGGCACAAATTGCCATGCGTACGCCAAAGCCTCAGTACCAAACGACCGGTATTGCGATTACCAACGATGTCTTCGATGTGGCCACGAACCCTGAAATCGACATCGTCATCGAGTTGGTCGGCGGCTACACCGTCGCCCGTGAGTTGGTGCTCAAGGCCATCGAAAACGGCAAGCACGTGGTTACCGCCAACAAGGCGCTGATTGCCGTGCACGGCAACGAAATCTTCGCCAAGGCCCGCGAGAAGGGCGTGATCGTGGCGTTCGAAGCCGCAGTCGCTGGCGGTATCCCGGTGATCAAGGCGATCCGCGAAGGCCTGTCGGCCAACCGTATCAACTGGGTTGCGGGCATCATCAACGGCACCGGTAACTTCATCCTTACCGAAATGCGCGAGAAGGGCCGTACCTTCGAAGACGTGCTGGCCGAAGCCCAGGCCCTGGGTTACGCCGAAGCCGACCCGACGTTTGACGTAGAAGGTATCGACGCTGCGCACAAGCTGACCATCCTGGCGTCCATCGCCTTTGGTATCCCGCTGCAGTTCGACAAGGCCTACACCGAAGGCATCACCAAGCTGACCACCGCCGACGTGAACTACGCCGAAGCCCTGGGCTACCGCATCAAGCACCTGGGCGTGGCGCGCAGCACCGCTGCCGGTATCGAATTGCGCGTGCACCCAACCCTGATTCCGGCCGACCGCCTGATCGCCAACGTCAATGGCGTGATGAACGCGGTGATGGTCAATGGTGATGCGGCCGGTTCGACTCTGTTCTACGGCGCCGGTGCCGGCATGGAACCGACCGCTTCGTCGGTGATCGCCGACCTGGTGGACGTGGTCCGTGCCATGACCAGCGACCCGGAAAACCGCGTGCCGCACCTGGCCTTCCAGCCGGACTCGCTGTCGGCCCACCCGATCCTGCCGATCGAAGCCTGCGAAAGCTCCTACTACCTGCGGATCCAGGCCAAGGATCACCCGGGCGTGTTGGCCCAGGTGGCCAGCATCCTCTCGGAGCGCGGCATCAACATTGAGTCGATCATGCAGAAGGAAGTCGAAGAACACGACGGCCTGGTGCCCATGATCCTGCTGACCCACCGTGTGCTGGAACAGCATATGAACGATGCCATTGCCGCGCTGGAAGCCCTGCAGGGCGTGGTCGGGCCGGTGGTGCGGATCCGCGTCGAACACCTGAACTAACGATAGGTTGCAGAGGCCCCGCAGGTTCGGCGGCCTCTGTTCAAGAATGTTGTAGAGGAGCCAGTCATGCGTTACATCAGCACCCGCGGCCAGGCACCGGCCCTGAATTTCGAAGACGTCCTGCTCGCAGGCCTCGCCACTGACGGCGGCCTGTACGTGCCGGAAAACCTGCCACGCTTCACCCAGGAAGAAATCGCCTCCTGGGCTGGCCTGCCGTACCACGAGCTGGCGTTCCGGGTCATGCGCCCGTTCGTTACCGGCAGCATCCCCGATGCCGATTTCAAGAAGATCCTCGAAGAAACCTACGGCGTGTTCTCGCACAACGCCATCGCCCCGCTGCGTCAGTTGAACGGCAACGAATGGGTGCTGGAGCTGTTCCACGGCCCGACCCTGGCGTTCAAGGATTTCGCCCTGCAACTGCTCGGTCGCCTGCTGGATTACGTGCTGGAGAAACGCGGCGAGCGCGTGGTGATCATCGGTGCCACCTCCGGTGACACCGGCTCGGCGGCCATCGAAGGCTGCAAGCACTGCGAAAACGTCGACATCTTCATCCTGCACCCGCACAACCGCGTATCGGATGTGCAGCGCCGGCAGATGACCACCATCTTCGGCGAGAACATCCACAATATCGCGGTCGAAGGCAACTTCGACGACTGCCAGGAAATGGTCAAGGCCAGCTTTGCTGACCAGAGCTTCCTCAAAGGCACGCGTCTGGTTGCGGTGAACTCGATCAACTGGGCGCGGATCATGGCCCAGATCGTCTACTACTTCCACGCCTCGCTGCAGCTGGGCGGGCCGGCACGTTCGGTGTCGTTCTCGGTGCCGACCGGCAACTTTGGCGATATCTTCGCCGGTTACCTGGCACGCAACATGGGCCTGCCGATCAACCAGTTGATCGTCGCCACCAACCGCAACGACATCCTGCACCGCTTCATGAGCGGCAACCAGTACGTCAAGGAAACCCTGCACGCGACCCTGTCGCCGTCGATGGACATCATGGTCTCGTCGAACTTCGAACGCCTGCTGTTCGACATGCACGGTCGTAACGGCGCGGCCCTGGCCGGCCTGATGGACAGCTTCAAGCAGGGTGGTGGTTTCAGCGTCGATCAGGAGCGCTGGACCGAGACCCGCAAGCTGTTCGACTCCCTGGCCGTGGACGATGCCCAGACCTGCGAGACCATCGCTGAAGTCTATGCCCAGACCGGCGAGCTGCTGGACCCGCACACCGCCATTGGCGTCAAGGCCGCGCGCGAATGCCGGCGCAGCCTGGACATCCCGATGGTGATCCTCGGCACGGCCCACCCGGTGAAATTCCCTGAGGCGGTGCAGAAGGCCGGTGTCGGCAAGGCTCTGGAACTGCCGCCGCACCTGGCTGACCTGTTTGAGCGGGAAGAGCGTTGCACGGTATTGCCTAATGACCTGAAGGCTATTCAGGCGTTCGTCAGCCAGCATGGCAATCGTGGTAAGCCGCTCTGAGTTCTGAAAGGCTGCACGAATAAGGCAAACGGCGCTTGTCCAGAGATGGGGAAGCGCCGTTTTTCTTGGCGGGTATCGCGCCCTGTTTTTGATCCAGGGCGCCCCGTTACCCCTGCAACGGATATGTCCACCGAACAAAAAATAACCAAAAAGGAAACCCCCACGGTGCGGTTCACGACCCGATGGCACCTGTGCCTACTGAGCGCGCTGCTGCTCGGCCACCTGCCTGCAAGCCTGGCCGCCGTCAGCCTGCCGTTCAATCTGGTGCCGGCGTTTATCACCCTGGCGCCCATCCCCCTGGCACCCGCCGAGCGCCAGTGGCTGGCGCAACACCGAACCCTGAGGGTGGGGATTTCCATTGATGACTACCAACCCATCGATATCACCCGCGATCGCAATCGCTACCAGGGCATCAGTGCCGACTACTTGAGCCTGGTGGGGGCGCGACTCGGCGTGTCGATGCAGGTGATGGGCTTCGCCGAGCGGGCCCAGGCCGTGGAGGCCCTGCGCGCCGGGACGATTGATATCCTCACCAGCGCCAACGGCTATGAACGTGACGTGCCCGGCCTGGCCTTTACGGCGGACTATATGCCCGACCGTTCGGTGGTGGTGACCCGCGGTGCCGATGCCACGCCAAACGACGCACTCCAGGACAAGAAGGTGGTGTTGCTCGATGGCTACGCCAACGTCAAGAACGTGCATGCCGCCTACCCGCAAAGCCACATCATGCTGGCGCCCAATCTCTATAGCGGCCTCGAAGCCCTGGAGCAGGGTGATGTGGATGCGTTTATCGGCAATGAAGTGATCGTGCGCGCCTACAAGTCCCTGCGTCCTTACCTGAGCATGCAGATCAAGGAGCAAAGCCGCCTGGCGCCGATTGGTTTTGCCTTCGCCACGCGCCAGGCCGATCCCTTGCTGGGCAAGATGATGGACCGGGCGTTGCAGAGCATTGATGACTCGGTGCGCCGTGAGATCCTGGCCCGTTGGACCACCGGGCTGGGGGTGGACGTCGTCGGTGAGCGTATTCCCCTGTCGGCCGCCGAGCAGGCCTGGGTGCTGCAGCATCCCCATGTGGTGGTGGCGTCCCAGCAATACTCGCCCTATGTGTTCAAAGACAAGGACGGGCGCTGGGTCGGGCTGAATGTCGACCTGCTCAATCGCCTGTCGCGCATGACCGGTTTGCAGTTCGTCATGGAGGAAGTGTTTTCCACCGCGCAGACCCTGGCAATCCTGGAAAACGGCAGTGCGGATATGAGCACTACCCTGGTGGAAAACACCGAACGCCGAAGGTTTCTGGATTTCAGCCACGGGTTTGGCGGTGCCGGCTGGGTGTTTGTCGAGCGTCTTGATACGCCACCGCTGAACAGCCTCAGCCAGCTTTCGGGCGAGGTGTTGGCGCTGCCGGCGCGGCATGTGCTCGAAGGCTACATCCGGCGTGAATACCCGCAGATCCGCCTGCGCTCGGTGGCCAACTACACCGAGGCTCGCGCCCTGGTAGCCCGGGGAGACGCGGCAGCGACCATCCAGAGTGAAGTCGAGGTGCAGAGTTATCCGACCGATGAGTTGCGGGTCGGTCGCAGTGTCGATGGCAAGTGGTCCAGTGACAACCTGTCAGTGCGCAAGGACCATCCCGAGCTGCTGAGTATTTTGAACAAGGCCCTGGAAGCTTTGCCGGTAGCCGAACTGAGCGCTTTGCGCCTGCGCTGGATGGGCGCGGTGGCGGTCCCGGTGCCCGCCTGGCAGCGTGTGCCGCCATGGGCCTATTGGACGGTCGCCACGGCGCTGCTGTTTGTGCTGGTATCCCTGGTCTGGAACAGTCGGCTCAAGCGTCAGATCCGCCAGCGTGTGGAGGCCGAGCGACGGCTCAATGACCAACTGGCGTTCAAGCGCGCCCTGCTCGATGGCATGCCCAACCCGGTGTTTGTGCGTGACCTCGCTGGCCGTTTGGTCACCTGCAACAAAAGCTATGAACAGCAGTTGGCCACCCGGCTTGAACTGATCCAGGGCCTGACCCTGCCGGAGAGTGGAATTTTGCCGGCCGCCACCGCCTTGCGCCTGCATGTGGGGCACATGGAGCAACTGGAGACGCAGCAGTCGTTGTTTATCGACCGCCAACTGGAGTTCAACGGCGGTATCGCCCATGTCTATCAATGGACCGTGCCGTTTTACGATGCCCAGGGCCAGTTGCGGGGTTTGCTCGGGGGCTGGGTCGATATCAACGAGCGCAAGGTCCTGGAAACCCAACTGATGGACGCGCGTCGCGCTGCCGATGAAGCGAACTACGCCAAGAGTGCCTTTGTGTCGAACCTCAGTCATGAGATTCGTACACCGATGACGGCGATTATCGGCCTGCTGGAGCTGGAGCAGGAGCGCGCCCTGGCCTCGGGCGCCCCTGTTTCCGAGGCGTTGCAGGTGGCCCATCGCTCGGCACGGGAGTTGATTGCCCTGATGGGCGATAGCCTTGATCTGGCGAAGATCGAAGCCGGCCATCTGCAATTGGCGCCACAGACCACTGACCTGAAAGGTTTCTTCGAAGGTATCCAGCGCCTGTTTGAAGCCACTGCGCAGAAAAAGGGCCTGCACCTGACCCTGGCGTTCGATCCCCAGGCCCAAGGCTTTTACTGGTTCGACCCGCTACGGCTGCGCCAGGTCATGCATAACCTTTTGGGCAATGCGCTGAAGTTCACGCAACGCGGAGATGTGTGTATGCGTGTCGCCTGCCAGGTGGATGGTGAGGGGCATGAATACTTGCACCTGTGCGTCGAAGATACTGGCCCCGGCATCAGCGTCGAACAGCAGGCACGAGTGTTCCGGCCGTTTATCCAGGGCAGCCCGCTGACGGCCGCCGAACATGGCGGCACCGGCTTGGGCTTGAGTATCTGCCAGCAACTGGTGGACCTGATGGGCGGGCAAATCACCCTGCACAGCGCCCTGGGCGAAGGCACCACCGTGTGTATCGACCTGCGCCTGGACCGGGTCGGCAGTGACGACCTGCCGGCGCCGGTGGCCGCCGCGCCGGTGCTGGCTGCGAGCCGGGTGCTGTCGGTGCTGATTGTCGACGACCTGCCGGCCAACCGCTTGGTGCTGGTCCAGCAGTTGCAATTCCTCGGGCACCAGGTGGTGGCCCTCAATAGTGCCGAGGCCGCATTGCAGCGTTGGCGCAGCGAGGCGTTCGACGTGCTGGTGACTGATTGTCATATGCCGGGCATGTCCGGTTATGCCCTGGCCGAGGCCATTCGCCAGATCGAAACCCAGGAGCAGCGCCCGCGCTGCGCGTTGATTGGCTGCACCGCTGCGGCCCAGGAGGACGAGAGCCAGCGCGGCCAGCAGGCGGGTATGGATGTGCTGCTGGTCAAGCCGGTGACCCTGGAGCAGTGGGCCCAGGTGCTGGCCCGGGTCACGGCGGTACCGGCCTTCGACCTGCAGGCCCTGCGCAAGATGACCCAGGCCGACGGGCCGATTCTGCAAAGCATGTTGCAGGAGTTGGCGAACAATTTGGAGCACGAGCACCACCTGTTGGGCAACGCCATGGCCGAGCACGACCTGGTGCAGGTGCGGGCCAGCCTGCATCGCCTCAAGGGCATTTGTTGCCTGGTGGATGCGCTGCCGTTGGCCAAGGCCTGCATCGCCCTTGAAAGCAGTGCGCGGGAACACCGCGACGCTGAGCTGCCGGTGCGCTGGCAAGCCTTGTCGCAGGCATTGTTGGCACTGCGAGAGGAGATTCAGCCTTATCTGGAGCAAGAATAGGACGCGTCCTATGTGGTCGCGTCCGGGTTTTGGCTAATGTGGGCCATCCTGCACGCAGCCCCAGAGTTTTCCATGCGCTCACTCAAAGTCCTGATTCTCGAAGATCACCCGTTCCAGCTGATGGCCCTGCACCAGATGCTCAACGCCAACGGCGTGTTCAACGTGCTTACGGCCGACAGCGTCGAGGTCGCCCGCCAGTCGCTGGCGAGCAAGGGGCCGGTGGATATCGCCATCTGCGATCTGTACCTGGAGCATGGCGACTCACTGGGGCTGATCCGCGAAATGGCTGAGCACAGCCAGGCCCAGGTCCTGGTCCTGTTGAGCGACGCCGAACCGGATGTACTGGAAGGCGTGGCGAGCATGGCGCGTCAGGCGGGGTTGAACGTATTGGGGTGCATGCCCAAGCCGGCTTCCGCCACTTCCATCGGGCAGATGCTCGATGCCTGCCGGCAGCGCTTGCGGCCGAGCCCGCAAGTGCTGTCCTGGGACCGTGTGCACCAGATGCTGGGAGTGAGTGAATTCGCTACCGAGAAACTTTGCGCTGAGGTCGGCGAGGCCGCCATTGAGCGTTACGCCCGTGTCTGCTACCAGCCCATCGTCAGCCAGGCCGGTGATCTGCAAGGCGTGGAGGCGTTGGCGCGCTGGCAAGACCCGGAGCATGGCCAGTTGATGCCCAGCGAGTTTCTGCCGCTGCTGGAGTTGGCGGGCCTGGAGCAGGCCTTTACCTGGTACGTGCTGGACCAGGTGTTGCGCCTATGCGCCCAGGTGACCCGGGACACGGGCCTGGAACTGCCGGTGTCAGTCAACATTCCCGGGCGGTTGCTGGATCAGGAACACTTCGCGCTCACGCTGCAAGGCCTGCTGCAGCGCTTTGCCGTCCCGGCGCGCAACCTCACCCTGGAACTGGTGGAAACCTCGCGCCTGAAGACCGACAGCGCCCATGTCACCGGTTTGCTGCGCTTGCGGATGATCGGTTGCAAGCTGTCCATTGGCGATTTCGGCATCGGCGGTACCAGCCTGCAACGGTTGCTGGAGCTGCCGTTCACCGAGCTGAAGATTCCCCCGGCGTTTGCCAGCGGGATGGCGGGTGACGAACGCAAGTGTGCGGTGGTCGCCGGGGCCATGAGCATGGCCCAGCACCTGGGGGTTGGCGTGGTCGTGACCGGAATTGAAACCCCCGCCGACCGTGACGCGGTGCGCGCGCTGGGGCCGGCCTGGCTGCAGGGTTGCCTGATCGCTCATCCGATGAGTGCCCAGGCGCTGCAACACTGGCTGGCGAAATCTACGGCGATTGCCTTGTAGGAGCCGGCAAGCCGGGCGCTGCACAAACCTAGGCCAACCCGTGTTCCTGCACATAGATGAACAACGCGGCATCGCTGATCAGCCCCAGCTTGCGCATGGCACTGACTTTCTGTGCGCTGACGGTCTGCTTGCTGCGATTGAGGTGCGCGGCAATCTCGCCCACCGTCTTGCCACCTGCCAGCAGGCGGATCACCTCCAGTTCCCGGGGTGACAACTGGTGCTGTGAGTGCAGGCGATCAGCCCCCACTGCACCGGCCAGGGCGAGCGCCTGTTCAATGGTGCGGGCCACATAGGGCCGCTGCTGGCGCACCTTGTCGATGGCTTCGGGCAACTCGTCGGCCAGGCTGGCCTTGCTCAACAGACCCATGACCCCCAGTTCCAGGATCGAGTGGAACAGGCCGGCGTTGTTGAGCATGGTCACCACCACAATCGGCAGGTCCGGGTAATGCCGGCGCAGGTGTTCGATCAGGCGCAGGCCGTCGGCCTGGGGCTCGGCGGGCATCATGAAATCGGTGACCAGTACATCGCAGGGGCAGCGTTGCAGCAGGGCGGCCAGGTCCTGGGGCGAGGTGGCCTCACCGACGATGCGCACCTGCTCGTCGCGCTCCAGCACTGCCCGCAAACCGATCAGGAAAATCGGATGATCGTCGGCGATGACAATACGCAAGGGCTGTTCAGACGCGTCTCTCACGGTGGACTCCGGCAATAATCAGGAGATTCTAGCCTGTCGGCGGTTGTTTTCTCTCTGTCATATTTGCCATGCATGCTCGATAAGCTCAGCTCAAAGGCGAACTTTGTGCTTTTGGCGTAGGTCACTTATCTGTAGGCGCGAGCTTGCTCGCGAAAAACGTCAACGATAATGTAGGGCATCCTGAACGAACGTGGCGCTCTCAGGTTTTTCGCAAGCAAGCTCGCGCCTACACTGGTTATTTATTTTTCTCATGATTGAGTGGTGATCGAGATGGAAAGTATCAGCCTATTGCTCGGTGAAGCGCTGAGCCCTTATCAGGTCACGCTGACTACCTCGGGTGTACACGGCGAGAGCCTGGTGACAGTGAAGAGCCCCACGGGCGCAATCGTGGTCGAACGCGAAGTGGATCGTGCGCAATTGACCGACAAGCGCGCCTTGGTGGACGTGGTGGACTGCCTGCTCCGCGACCTGAAAATCGCCGAAGGGCGCCTGGAACCTTCGGTAATCGCGGCCTTGCGCAACGCAGCCCAGACGCGCATCAGCGTCCAGGCGTGAAGAAATTTTTATCTTCGGAACCTTCCTACAGGAAGGCCAGTCAGACCATGTAACAGCAGGATCAAGCATTGTGCTCCGGTGCTTGTAGCTTGTTGTACTGGTCTTTGTAGGCCACGTTTAACCCCGAGTTGTCTCCCCACTGCTCGGGGTTTCTTTTTGCCCTGGATTTATCAGGGCAGCGGCGTTTCGCTGAAAAACCTCGGGTTGTCCTTGAGGTATTGCTCGCGCATCAGCGGGTCCAGCCCGTTGGCGTAGGACTGGCGCAATGTCTCCTGGGGAATATTCTGCGACTCGCGATTGATATGGGTAATGGCCTCGCGCCCCATCGGGGTGTCCGAGCAACCGATATGAATCCGCTGATAGCGCGCCGTGCCCTTGATCGGATAGAACACCAGGTCTTGCGGATCAATACCCTGTTGCGCTGCCTGGTATCGGATTTCCGTCCAGTAGCCCAACACGGCTTCCAGCCGCCCCAGGCGCTGCATCTGCAGCAAACTGCCCAGTGCGTCGTTACCGTAATGTGGGGCCAGCTTGAGTGGATCGGCGTGATTCAACTGTTCGTCCACCCCAGGTCCGTAGCTACGCTCGGCGACGATCCCAAGACGCATCTGCTGCAGGTCGAGAAACCTCGCCAGATCGAACTGGCCATCCACCACATAGCTTGCCAGGGCGCCCTGCTGGTTGCGGCGAATCGCGATGCCATTGCTCAGCACGGCGAACGCCGGCGCGGAAAACACAATGTTCCTGGCCCTCACGGGGGTCCATACCAACGATGGGTCGCAGGTGAAGGAGGGCGTGTTGAGCATTTGCAGGCCTCGGGCGCGATTGACGTGCAGGATCTGGTGACGATACTGCGGCAGGCGCTCGATCAACAGCGGCAGCAGTTTATCGACGCTGCCCTGGCCCTTTTGCGGGCCCTCGAAAATGGTCATCGGCGGCAGGTCACGCACCAGCCAGGTCAGGGTGTCCTGTGCCTGGCTCGAGAGCGGCAGCATCCCCAGCAGCGGGGCGATGAGCCATAGGCGCCGCAACGCCCTGATAAAACGGCCGGCCATTATCTTGAGAGTGCTCCACGGGGCATCAGATCGCGCCATCCTTACGCAAACGGGCCACGGCGTCGCTGTCGTAGCCCAGGGATTGCAGAACCACGGCATTGTGTTCGCCCAGCTCTGGCCCGACCCACTCGCAACTGCCTGGGGTGTCCGAGAGCTTGGGCACGATGCCGGGCATCTTGAAATCCTTGCCGTCGGGCAACTGGGCCTTGAGGAACATTTCCCGGGCGAGGTATTGCGGGTCGCCCAGCATATCTTCGGCGCTGTAGATCCGGCTGGCAGGCACTTCGGCCTGGTTCAGCTGCTCCACCACCTGGGCCAGTGGCAAGCTGTTGACCCAGCGGTCGATTACGCCGTACAGCTCGTCGCGCCGGCTATCGCGGCCATCATTGCTGGCCAGTTGTGGGTCATTGGCCAGGTCTTCACGGCCAATGGTCAGCATGAAGCGCTTGAAGATTGCATCGCCATTGGCGCCAATCTGCACATGCTTGCCATCGGCGGTGGTATGGATTGATGACGGGGTAATGCCCGGCATGATGTTGCCGGTGCGCTCGCGGATAAACCCGAACACATCGAACTCGGGGATCATGCTTTCCATCATCGCGAAGATCGCTTCATACAGCGCCACATCCACCACTTGACCGAGGCCGCCGTTGACCTCGCGATGGCGCAGGGCCATGAGCGCGCCAATCACCGCCCACAGCGCGGCGATGGAGTCGCCGATGGAAATCCCGGTGCGCACCGGCGGGCGGTCTTCGAAGCCGGTGATGTAGCGCAGGCCACCCATGGATTCACCGACCGCGCCGAAGCCCGGTTGATCCTTCATCGGCCCGGTCTGGCCAAAGCCCGAGAGCCGTACCATTACCAGCTTGGGGTTGAGGGCATGCAGGGTGTCCCAGCTCAGGCCGAGTTTTTCCAGGACGCCGGGGCGGAAATTCTCGATCAGGATGTCGGCGTCTGCCAGCAACTGCTTGAGGATCGCCAGCCCCTCGGGATGCTTGAGGTTGAGGGTCAGGGACTGTTTATTGCGTGCCTGGACAAACCACCACAGCGACGTGCCTTCATACAGCTTGCGCCATTTGCGCAGCGGGTCGCCGCCGTCGGGGGATTCGACCTTGATCACTTGGGCACCGAACTCGGCGCAGATGCGCGAGGCGAACGGGCCGGCGATCAGGGTGCCCAGTTCGATGACTTTCAGGCCGGCGAGCGGTTTGGCGGTAAACGACATGAGGATCCTTACTAACGCAGGAAGGTATGTATTGCCTTTTAACATAGGCGAGTGCTGCAGGGATAAGGATGATGCAGCGCAGGATTCGTTGAATGACCCCGCCATCGGTTAGACTGGCCGCCTTTCCCTGTCTCTAGAAGTCCGTTCATGGCCCAGCCGTCCACGACCTACAAGTTTGAACTCAACCTGACCGACCTCGATCGTTCGGTGTACGAGAGCGTCAAGCAAACCATCGCCCGTCACCCCTCGGAAACCGAAGAACGCATGACCGTGCGTTTGCTGGCCTACGCCCTTTGGTACAACGAGCAGTTGTCGTTTGGTCGCGGACTGTCAGATGTAGACGAACCAGCCCTGTGGGAAAAAAGCCTGGATGATCGGGTTTTGCACTGGATCGAAGTCGGCCAGCCCGATGCCGACCGCCTGACCTGGTGTTCACGCCGTACCGAACGTACCAGCCTGCTGGCCTACGGCAGCCTGCGGGTGTGGGAAGGCAAGGTGGTGCCGGTGGCCAATAACCTGAAAAACGTGCATATCGCCGCCGTGCCCCAGGAAATCCTGGAAACCCTGGCCAAGGACATGCCCCGGGTGATCAAGTGGGATGTGATGATCAGCGAAGGCACGATTTTCGTCACCGATGACCGCGGCCAGCACGAAGTGCAACTGCAGTGGCTGGTCGGCGAACGCGGCTGATCCTGTCAGGACGGGTTTGTGTAGGAGCTGGCCTGGCCAGTTAAGCGAAGGCAATCTTCAAAGCAGCGAAGATCACATGTGGGAGCGGGCTTGCTCGCGAATACGTCGGCCCAGCAAACATTGATGTTGACTGACCCACTGCTTTCGCGAGCAAGCCCGCTCCCACACAAGCCCGCTCCCACATTTGATGTTTGTCGTTACTCATAGTGTTTTTTAACCGTTGTATTGCACAGAAGCCCCCATCACCCCATGCGCATCGATCCCCGCCCATTGCCCGCTGTCCTGCCGTTCCTCGGTGAATTGCCACCGTTGCTGACCCGTCTCTACGCCGCCCGTGGCGTGACCTCGCAGGATGAGCTGGATAAAAGCCTGGCGCGGCTGATTCCCTATCAGCAGCTCAAAGGGATTGAGGCTGCCGTGGATTTGCTGGTGACGGCCCTGGAGCAGCGCCAGCGCATCCTGATCGTTGGCGACTTCGACGCCGATGGCGCCACCGCCAGCACCGTGGGCACCCTCGGCCTGCGCCTGCTCGGGGCGGCCCATGTGGATTACCTGGTGCCCAACCGCTTCGAATACGGCTACGGCCTGACCCCGGAAATCGTCGCCGTGGCCTTGCAGCGCGAGCCGCACTTGCTGATTACCGTGGACAACGGCATCTCCAGTGTCGAGGGTGTGGCGGCGGCGAAGGCGGCGGGCCTCAAGGTGCTGGTCACCGACCACCACTTGCCCGGCGATGAACTGCCGGCAGCCGATGCCATCGTCAACCCGAACCAGCCCGGTTGCGGGTTCCCCAGCAAGGCCCTGGCGGGCGTCGGGGTGATTTTCTACGTGCTGATGGCCCTGCGCGCGCGCCTGCGCAGCCTGGGCTGGTACGACAAGCAGCCGCAGCCCAATATCGGCGAGTTGCTCGACCTGGTGGCCCTGGGCAGCGTGGCCGACGTGGTGCCGCTGGATGCCAACAACCGCATCCTGGTCCATCAAGGCCTGGAGCGGATCCGCGCCGGACGTGCGCGGCCGGGGATCAAGGCGATCCTGGAGGTGGCCAAGCGCGACCACGCACGCATCACCTCTACCGACCTGGGTTTTATCCTCGGCCCACGGCTGAATGCGGCCGGGCGCCTGGATGACATGAGCCTGGGCATCGAATGCCTGCTCACCAGCGACTTCGCCCAGGCCCGGGAAATGGCCGCGCAGTTGGACGGCATGAACCAGGACCGCAAAGCCATCGAGCAGGGCATGCAGCGCGAGGCCCTGGCCCAGCTCAAGGACTTGCCGGTGGAGTCGATGCCATTTGGTCTGTGCCTGTTCGACCCGGAATGGCACCAGGGTGTGATCGGGATTCTCGCCTCGCGTATGAAAGAGCGCTATTTCCGCCCGACCATTGCCTTTGCTGATGCCGGTGATGGCCTGCTCAAGGGCTCCGGGCGTTCGGTGCCGGGCTTTCATATCCGTGATGCCCTGGCAGTGGTGGCCAGCCAGCACCCGAACCTGATCGCCAAGTACGGCGGCCACGCCATGGCGGCGGGCCTGACCTTGCCTGAAGCCAACTTCCCGTTGTTCGCCGAAGCCTTCGACGCCGAAGTGCGCCGGCAACTGCGTGAAGAAGACCTGACGGGGCGCCTGTTGTCCGATGGCACCCTGGCGGTGGAAGAGTTCCACCTGGAACTGGCCCGTGCCCTGCGCAACGCCGGGCCCTGGGGCCAGCACTTTCCCGAGCCTTTGTTTCATGGGGTGTTTCAACTGGTGGAGCAGCGGGTGGTGGGCGAGCGGCACCTCAAGGTAGTGCTCAAGAGTGAGTGCGGCGCGGTGAAGCTCGATGGCATTGCCTTTGGCATCGACCGCGAAGTGTGGCCGAACCCGACCATTCGCTGGGTGGAGTTGGCCTACAAGCTCGACGTCAATGAGTTCCGCGGCCAGGAAACCGTGCAATTGATGATTGCCCACATCGAACCGCGCTGAACCCTGTGCAATCCCCGGTTGTCGACTAGTCTCTAAGCACTGTGTGATTGGTCTTGTGACCTTGTCTGTTTTTTAGCCCGAAGGGGACGGGCCTTTCATCTTCTCGTCACGCGTACCGGTCAGACAGAACCCTGGAGCCAATGCCCACCGGATACGAGAAGAGGTGCCCCATGAGTCTGTTGCTTGAACCCTACACCCTGCGCCAATTGACCCTGCTCAACCGCATTGCCGTATCGCCGATGTGCCAGTACTCCGCCGTCGATGGCCTGGCCAACGACTGGCACCTGGTGCACCTGGGCAGCCGCGCCGTTGGCGGCGCCGGGCTGATTTTCAGCGAAGCCACCGCCGTTACTGCCGATGGCCGCATCACCGCCCAGGACCTGGGCCTGTGGAACGATGCCCAGATTGAGCCGCTGCAGCGCATCACACGCTTTATCAGCGCCCAGGGCGCGGTGGCGGGTATTCAACTGGCCCACGCCGGGCGCAAGGCCAGCACCCATCGGCCGTGGATCGGCAAGCATGGCAGCGTCAAGCCCGCAGACGGTGGCTGGGTGCCGGTAGGTCCGTCTCCCATCGCCTTCGACCCGCAGCACACCGCGCCCCGGCAGTTGGACGAAGGGCAAATCCAGCAAGTGATCGCCGACTTCGTGGCCGCCGCCAAGCGTGCCCTGGCCGCCGGCTTCCAAGTGGTGGAAATCCATGCCGCCCATGGTTATCTGCTGCATCAGTTTCTCTCGCCCTTGAGCAATCAGCGTCAGGATCAATACGGTGGATCCTTTGAAAACCGCATCCGCCTGGTGTTGCAAGTCACCCAGGCGGTGCGCGATGTGTGGCCGCAAGAGCTGCCGCTGTTTGTACGCGTCTCGGCCACCGACTGGGTGGAAGACGGCTGGAACCCCGACGAAACCGTGGAACTGGCACGCCGCCTGAAAGACCTGGGTGTGGACCTGATCGACGTGTCCTCCGGTGGCACCGCCGCCAATGCCGAAATCCCTATCGGCCCCGGTTATCAAACGCGCTTTGCCGAGCGCGTGCGCAAGGAATCCGGCATGGCCACCGGCACGGTCGGGATGATTACCGAACCGGCCCAGGCCGAGCATATTCTGCGCACCTGCCAGGCCGATATCATCTTCCTGGCCCGGGAACTGCTGCGTGATCCGTACTGGCCGCTGCACGCCGATGACGACCTGGGCGGCCGCAAGGCGACCTGGCCGGCGCAGTACCAGCGGGCTACCCACCGCGACCAGCCGATCCATGAGTCTGACTTGCGCGACTGATTTTTTACATTCGTCACCCAGACCCACCGCTGATCACGGTGGGTTTTTTCTTGCCTGTCGCCGGGGGAGTAGCGATCCTGAGCGTCCTGGACACTGGAGGCCAAGATGCTGGTGGAACGTGATTTGAATGAAAGCGACATTCCCCTGCTGGCGTTGATTGACCGCACTGAGCAGATTGATGAGTGCTATCGCCTAGAACACGGCGAGTTGGTGCTCTACGCCGCTCACCACGACATGCGCGGTTGGCCCGAAGGCGAAGCCGAGCAGGATGCCCTGGAGTTGCATGCCTGCTGGCTGCGCGGCGGGTGGTTGCATGGAGTGTTTGCTGGTCCGACGCTGCTGGCGGCAGCGGTGGTGGATAACCGGGTGATCCATAACCAGGGCCTGCGTATGCATCAGCTCAAGTTCCTGCATGTCAGCCACAGTGGCCGAGGGCATGGGCTGGGTGGGCGCTTGCTGACGCTGGCCTGCGCGCACGGGGTAACGCTGGGTGCGCAGGCGCTGTATATCTCGGCCACCGAGTCGCGCAACACCGTGGATTTTTATCTGCATCACGGCTGTCGTTTGCTCAAGCAGCCCGACAGCGAGCTGTACCACCGGGAACCCAATGACATCCACTTGTATCGCCCGCTGCCCTGATCTGTCCGGCATCAGGCGCGTACACGGCGGTCAGTACGTGAGGATTTTCTGAAGGCCTTTTGCCTTAAGGCAATTATTTAAGTGAATGCTCTAAAAAAATCTCACAAGCGCCAGGATAGTTTCTACGCTTGAAGTAAGACGGCTTCTGGCCCAGGAAGTCAGTCTGTTTACGCGCTGAGGCATTGCACTTCGCGGACAGGGTTATGGGCATCGGGAGTTGTTGTTTATCACACGGAGAAACAGTCCATGGCCAAGTCCATTGGTGTCGCAGGGGTTCTGGTGCTTTTTTTCAGCCGCAAGCTGTCGTTGCATGGCCGCCGGTTGAGCTCGGACGAGGCGCAGTTGCTTGAGCAGTACCGTGCCCTGACCGAAAACGATCAAATTGCCATGCGTTATTTGATTGGTGCGATGAGGAGTATTTCGCGTTTTTGAACCGGGTGGGGGCGTTCCCACGCCGCAATGAGCGTGGGAACGTTGGGCATCAGCTGTACTTGCGCTTGTCCGGTGCGGGCGGGAAGTACTGGTACAACCAGGTTTCACTCAAGGTCCGGTCATTGGTGCGGATGAACAGGCGCATCTCCACCGGCGCGACGCTGTCGCTGGTCGGGTACCAGTCGAAGAGAATTCGGTAGCCCTTGATGTCGTCGAGCACCAGCACGCTGAAGTCTTTCACTTCGCCATGGGAGCAGGTGACCACAGGCTCGATCCCGGTACCTGCGGGCAGGCGGTCGAGGCCACCGCCTTTGAAGTCCACGGCAAAACGGCGGGCCCAGACCGGCGGGTAATGCTCACCCGGCGCCCAGCCTTCGGTGAAGCCGCCCATGCCGGAGCGGGTGGCGTTGACTTGTGCCAACGGTGTGCTGACCGGGGGCAGGGCGCTCCAGTAGAGCTTGTAGCCAAAGGTCAGGGAGTCGCCGGCGGCCACCGGTTTTTTCGGGGTCCAGAAGGCGACGATGTTGTCCATGGTCTCGCCGGTCGTAGGAATTTCCAGCAGATCGACAGAGCCTTCACCCCACGCGGTGGTCGGCTCCACCCACAGACTTGGGCGCTTGCTGTACCAGTCGACGGTGTCCTGGTAACTGGCGAACTCATGGTCGGTCTGCACCAGGCCGAAACCTTTCGGGTCTTTATCGGCGAAGGCATTGAACTGCAGAGTGGCCGGGTTGTTCAGCGGGCGGCAGATCCACTCGCCGTTGCCGCGCCACATCGCCAGGCGATCGGAGTCGTGGATCTGCGGGTGGATGGTGTCGCACATGCGCCGCTCATGGGTGCCGCAACTGAACATGCTGGTCATCGGCGCGATGCCCATCTGCTGGATTGCCGTGCGCGCATTGATATGGGCGTCGATGGCCATCACCACCTGGGTGGCCTGGCAGTCGATATCAAAACGATAGGCACCGGTGGCGCTCGGCGAGTCGAGCAGGGCGTAGACCACGAAACGGGTGCTGTCCTTGTCCGGCGTCTCGAACCAGAACTGGGTGAAATCGGGGAACTCTTCGCGTTTATTGGCGTAGGTGTCGATGGCCAGGCCGCGTGCCGAAAGACCGTACTGGCCGGTGTTATCCACCGCACGGAAATAGCTGGCGCCAAGGAAAGACACCACGTCGTGGCGGTCCAGTTCCGGGGCCTTGAACAGCTTGAAGCCGGAAAAACCCAAGTCGCCCTTGAGCTGCTTGGTATCGACCGTGGTTTTTTCATAATTGAACAGCGACGGACGGAAATGCACCTCTCGCGCCTGGCGGGTCTTGGGGTCGACACTGTGCATGCGCACCGGGGTCTTGAAACCCATGCCGACGTGGAAAAACTGCACATCCAGCTGGCCTTTGAGGTCTTTCCACAGCGAATGATTACCGTCGTAGCCGATGGCATTGAAATTCTGCGGGGTCATGGTCGCCAGGGTCGGCGGCAGCACCTGGCGGGTGTCCTGATACTGCTTACCGGCCAGTTGCTTGGCCTGCAGCTTGAGCCAGTCGAAGTCGAACGCCTTGGCGTCGCCATCGGCTGCACGATTCCCGGCCCAGGCCTGGGCGGCCAGCAGGCCACTGGCTGACAGCCCGGTGTAGGCCGCGATGGCCATGGACGCTTTGAGCAAATTCCTGCGGTGCATAAATACAACCTGTGCTGAGCAATCCCGTGCCGTTCCTGGCGCGTGCTGGATCAGAAATTACGGTTCGGACATGCCTTCGGCCAAACGCAACGGACATTAAACAGATGCTGAATAGCTTAAGGGGTTCGGTGGGGAAGGAAAATTGATTGATAGCGGGATGATGGCGTTGCATATGAAACAAGACGTGTCAGCAGGGGGATTTGCTGGGGATGGCTTTGGGGCGGTGTGTATATCCATTGCTGCGGTCACGGCGGCTATTGGTTCCGCTCTTACAGCGGGTCACTTTTGGAAAAGAGCCCCAAAAGTAACCAAAAAGGCTCTTGCCCCACCACTCGGCACCTCGCCTAGGCTCGGTGTGCCCGCAGTCAGGCATTGCTCCGTGGGCCCGCCGCGATCGGCCATCCATGGCCGTGTCGCGGCTACCCCGGCATCCATGCCGGGGTGCCCACTGCGCAATACCTGCCTGCGGCCAGCGTGGTTTAACGGGGCGCCT